>JAHAWU010000076.1 GCA_018383815.1 Candidatus Jordarchaeia archaeon
GAGAGGTTCATGCCCTAGGGCAGGTGCTCCCCTGTGAAGCAGGAACCGAACACCACTGGGAGAATGTCCTAGATGGGTAAGTTTCGGACAACGGTGAGGTGAAAACTTCTGAGCTTTGAAAAAAGTATCCTTGTGGAGGGCAAAGTGAGTCTTCCAGAAGCAGCCTTTCTGGTCTGTCAATCCACTAATTGTCTGAAACGAGCGGTATCTCAATTAAACCTGTACAGTGCTATTTCCAATAGATTCATCGAATCCTGTGGATTCGCGTTCAAATGTTTAGGAATGTTACCTAGGATAGGGTCTCATTTTAAGTAAATTTTGGGGTGGTTTTATGGCTCTTGAAGCATGGGTTGTTAGTGTCTTAGCCTCTCTAGTGTTTGTGGTCATTGGTATAATTCTTATGGTTCTCGAAGCCAAATTCGGAATTGGAATATTAGCGGTGGGTGGTATTGGTTGCATAGTGATCGCTATTATCATACTCTTCCAAATGCCCCTCCCAGAAGACACCACAATTGTTTACCTTGTTAATGTTTTGAAGTATACCGTTATAATATCTGGTGCGGTGTTAGCCGTATTTTTTGGATACGTGGCATACAAGGGATACCAAGTTAGAAAAATAAAATCCAAGTTGGAACCCCAATCACTAATAGGCAAAATAGGTATAGCTAAAACGGACATAGATCCTAAAGGCCAAGTAAACTTGGAGGGGGAACTTTGGAGCGCGGTTTGCAAAGGAAAGCCTTACGCCTATCAAGGAGAAGAAGTTGAAGTCATAGGTTTCGAGGGATTAACACTCTATGTCCGACCCGCAATTTACAAAGAAGTAGACGAAGAACTAGCAAAGGAAGAAGAAAAGAAAACATCAAAATGGAAAAAAATTTCTAAAGCCTAGATTAATAAATTCCCTTTTCAATAAAGTCAATAAGCAACCTCTACTTCCTTACTGTCCCTCAGCTAAAACCTGTTAATACCCTTTTTTTGTGTGGTGCTAATAGATCTCACATTTCCCGCTACTATAAGTGGTTTTTTTTCTCTTCGATGGTTTAGTAAAATTTGGGGTTTGATGATGCGTTCTTTAATTGTTGGGAATCTGTTGGGGAAGATTCTTATATTCTTTGTCTTTCCTTTTTTCTGAGATGGTTTGTTGTGCTGTTGATTTCAACTGCTAAACACAGTATTTCTATTATGAAGGAGATTGAAGATTACATTGATGGCTTTGAGTTGGGTATAGGTTTAGAAGAGAAGAATAGGGAGATATGTGAAACTTTTGGTGAAAAAATTTTTACTATTCATAACCTTCCAGCGATAAGGACTGATTACGATAAGAACTTTATGATGAATCCCGCCGTGGATCCTCAGGGCTCCGCTCGTATGGTTAAGAAAATGGTTAAACGGGTTAGAGGCTTTTTAGCTGATTGGAAACTTTACGGGGTTCACGGGGGTCTTCGAGGGGAGATAAGTGGTCCCAACAACTTTGTGATAAAGGGCATAAGGCTTTCAGTTCAAAAATGTATTGAGAACATTTCTGAGTTCAGCCGCATTTTAAAAAAAGATGGTCTCTTGTCCCTGGTGGCGTTGGAAAACATTTATGGTGCAGATTTGGAATCACCGGCTATCGGTATGAATGAATCTGAATTAGGAGAAATCGCAAAGCACATAGGACTACTGTTAGACTTAGGACACATGGCCGTGAACTGTGCATATCAGAATATTAACCTCAAACGAGTGAGTTTCGATGGCCTCCCCATAGAAGAGATTCATCTAAGTTTTTTGAGACCTGAAATACAAGATTTTTCCATAAACTATTTAGATAAAACATTGATGTACTGGGATCACTACCCCTACTCCGATACTGTGGTAAACAGGCAAATACTTGAGCTGGCCAAAAAATTAAAAAAAGTGACCGAAATCATTGCAGTGGAAATAACTGGCTCCAAAGAAGAAATTAGGAAATCATTGGAGCTCCTACAAGTCTTAAGATAAAGGAGGACGAATGGGCAAGTTTTTAGAACTAAAAGGTGTGGTGTGGATAGAGGAATTGTTTAGGAAAGTTTTTTGGTACGGTTTTTTAATTTTCATTCCTTCTTGGGCGCTGGCTAACGGGCTACTTTTTTTACTCAGCACTGATGAAACAGATCTGGTAATTTTCTCACTTTCCCTTGTGGAGCTGATTGGTATAACTATGCTGGTGGGAGGCCTCCTTTTTGGGTTTGATTTTGACTCTTACGCTAAAAAAATCGTTATATTTGGTGTAGCTATTTTGTTGGTGGGATATTGGGTGGTTCCTCTTGCTATTTATTTGCTCTACCCTACTTTAATTCCAGTGAATTTTGTGAAGAATTGGTTTTTGCCTCCATTAGCGGTACGTTTAATTCCTGCTGCTATAGAAATAATTGGAACTGGAATAATATTGGTAGGAGTTAAAGTTAATCGGCAGGGAATCCACCCCAAAAATAGTAAGCAACCAAATTAGGGTGCCAGAAGTTGAAGGGGCAGGACTTGGAAGAGCAGATTTCACTTTTGACGGATTCGAACAGAATGTTGCGGAGCCGCGCGGCTTTCAACATTGGAAGGTGTGCTTTGCAGGGCCAACTTGATAGAAGGACTTTAAAGCTGCTTATACCACTGTTACAGGATGCGGATAGAGAGGTTCGGATGAACTCCGCTTTTGCTGTTGGAGAGTATGCCTCCCGCGGAATTTTTGATGAGGCTGCCCTAAAACCCCTAACGAAACTATTAAAGGATTGGAGTAGTAAGGTACGCTGTCGCGCCACCACTGCTCTGGGCGAGTATGCTAAGCTGGGCTTTTACAGTAGAGGCATCATAAAAACGCTTCTCAGATTTCTTACCGACGATGATAAGGAACTCCGAGCCAACGCCGGCTGGACTCTTGGAATTTACGCCGTAAAAGACATTCTGGAAAAAAACAGTTCAGAACTTATAGAAAAAATACTGAAAACGCAAGACCCAAACGTTAAAGTCGGACTATCTGTCGCCTTGGCGGAAAACATCTGGGACGTAGGACAAATGAAGGAAAGATTTCTAGGCAAATTCATTGAACTTTTGAATCACGAGGATCCCCCGATTCGTGAAGGAGTCGCATTTATAATAGGGGAAAACGCCGAAGAAAAAAAGGTTGACGAGAGAATCTTAAACCCGCTACTCAACTTACTAAATGACCCTGATCCTCATGTGCGAGCCAATGCTGTCTTCGCAATTGGAGCCATTGCCCGTCAAGGAGTGAAAACAAATTATCTGATTCAGAAAATATCTAGTTCTGCTGAGGATCCGGATAAGGACGTAAGAGAAACAGCGAGAAACATTCTACAGAGATTGGTGCCCGAAAAAGGCTTCGCAAACCTTGAATCGTAAAAGGGCTAGAACGCTTGATGTCTGTTCAAGTTTTTCTGGGCGCGAAGTACTTCTTCATATTGAATTTAATTCTCGATATCAACTGTTCTGGGTATTCTGAGGAAATATAAAAGTCTGTGATTATACCCTCCATTCTTTTTATGTATAGAACGGGTTTTTTGCCTGCAACGGCAATAAGGGAATTTCCCATAAGCATAAGTCCCCACCACGGAGAATGCTCCAAGGTTTCAAGTGGGACTAAATCGATTTCGTATACTGTGTCGTAACGAATAGAAATTGTAAAGGGGAAGAATTTAATCTGTAGTCTGTCCCTCCTAACCACGTATCTAAACTTGTAGTAAACCATCCCCAAATAAATTAGGAAGAAAGCCACCACCAAATATGCCAGGGCTAATAATTGGACAGCGCTCATCGATGTGCTGAATAATTGCTGAATTGAGAACTGACCTAGTCCATATGCCAGAATTCCGAACACTATGAAGCTGAGGAAAAAGATGAAAACCACCCTGTATGCGAAAACTCTTGCAAAGGGGGCTTCCTCCACATACAAGGTTGTAATTTTTACCCTCTCCTATTCAATAAGGCTTTTTACTCCCTAAACATAGTCTATATATAGTTTATAAATTGGAAAATTATAAATTATTCTATTCTCAAATGTTCAAGTCTTGGTGTTAACATGATTAAGAGCAGAAAAGTTACCCTTCTCAGCAATGGAGTGTGCCTGGGTGGAACAATCTTTTTTTCTGAAGGTACCAAACCGGTGCCTGCGGTGTGCATCTGTCACGGATTACCCCGAGAAAATAAACCCGTTGAGGAGAAGGGATACCCCTCACTAGCCAAAGAGTTTTGTGGAAGGGGATGCGCTGCACTAATTTTCAACTTTCAGGGAACCAGCGGAAGCGAAGGCGAATTCAGTTTTTCCGGCTGGTCACGCAATGTTTCCGACGCTATATCCTATCTTGCTTCTCTGCCAAGAATAGACCCGAAAAGATTGGGGCTAGTTAGTTTCAGCGCTGGAGCATTCGTATCTTGGTCTGTTGTGGCTAATGATCCCAGAGTTAAGACCTTCGCTAGTTGTTCGAGCCCCTCAGACCTGGAAAAAATTCCCCTAATAGTGGAAGGAATAAAATACGCAAAGGAATTCGGCTTGTTGAGGATAAATAATGTTGAGAAAACAGTAAAAGAACTAGTTGAGGATCTCAAGAACTTGAAACCCCTCAACTGGGCGGGAAGCATCTCACCCAGGCCAGTTCTCATAATCCACGGAGACCAAGATGAAATAATTCCAGTTCAAAACGCCTACGAATTATATCAGCATGCTAAAGAGCCCAAAAAACTGCTAATCTGCAAAAATGTAAATCACCAAATAAGAAACAACAAAAAAGCAATGGACGCCGTAGTAGACTGGATAATAAATACAATTTAACCAACAAAACAACTATTCAAAAATCAAAAATTGTAGTGAAATAACTCGTAATTTATCAGCGATTGAAAGCTGGGGAAATAGTTTTTCGAGTGTTGCCACCTACGTCAAATTTTTAATTTTAAACTGCCATTGTGAATGGTAATTATCTCAGCGGGATTTGGTGCTAGATGAAGTTAAAAAGGCTCATCGCTGCAATGCTAATGCTGTTTGTTCTCTTACTGTTCTTAAACCTCCTGCTTGTAAAATTGCAGACTCCCTTGTCCTACCCTCCTGTAATTTTGGTTCATGATAAGCCTGTAAGCATACACTTAACATTCCAAAATGATCCCCGAAATAGTATAACTGTTATGTGGCAAACAGCCAATCCAAACACAGGGGACGAAGTTTTATTTGATAATATATCCCGGGGCGGAATATCCTCCTTTTACCGTTATAAAGCTACAGGGGTTCATCGTTCATATGTTGGAGCCACCGGATACATTCACCAAGTTGAACTCACTAATTTAAGTCCAGACACCACATACTACTTTATTTGCGGGGGGCCGGGGAATTATGGTGAGGAGCGGGCCTTCAGAACCGCTCCTGACTCGGCCTCCTCCTTCACTTTTGTTTGTGGTGGTGACTCTAGAACCAATGAGGCCAATCGAGTCCTAGTTTCAAAGGCCATGCGCCACGCGAACCCCGTGTTTGTGTTGCATAGTGGTGATATGGTTGAGGATGGGAGAATACAGGAGCAGTGGGATTCATGGTTTGCTGATGTGAACGATAACTGGATAGGAGATAATGGTCTCACCATTCCCATAATACCGTGTTTGGGCAATCATGAACATAACTCAACTAACTATTATGAGCAGTTCGCCCTTCCGGGAAATGAGCAGTGGTACTACATGGATTGGGGTCCAAACCTAAGAATCATTGTCCTAAACGGATATGCTTCACAAACAGAAATTTCAACTGAACAGGTAAATTGGCTCAATAATACTCTAACCAACACCCCTGTTGACAAATGGAAAATTGTCATGTTCCACCAAAACGTTTACTATAGCGGTGGACATGGCAACGCCACTAATCTTATAGAGTATTGGGTGCCACTTTTCGACCAGTACCATGTTGACATTGTTTTCCAGGGACACACCCATCATTACCACCGAACCAAACCCATGTATAACAACACGGTTGTAGCTTCATACCAGCAGGGTACCATGTACCTAACCAATGGTTGTTGGGGAGCCCCATTCCACCCCTACATTCCACAAACCTACAGCGATTACGGCAATGTGACTCTATGTTTCACACAGATTAGCATATTTCAAAACGGAACTCTTCATCTCGAAACAAAAGACATAAACGGATACACCATCGACTCATATCTACTCACCAAATAATTTAACAGTGCTTAACAAAAAGGAACAATAACCGCAAATAAAAAATTAATAAGCAGATAATCCCTACAAAGCATCCCCCACACTATAATCACCCACAATACTCGCCTCCAGCCACCAAATTTTCTTGCTAGCTTGATTTCTCTAATTACATTGCAAGTCAGCTATCGATTAACATTCGTAAAAGGAGACACGCGAATAAATGGGAGACACCTGCAAAGCTAGGTGGAATTAACTTTTTCTTTACCTTTTTAGATACACTTATATACTCTTCTCAATCCCATATTTTTTGCAATCTTTAAAGCAAGTTTTCTGAAACATAGAAACGGAACCTTTTAATTACTTTAAAATTAATTCTTAATTGTTGCTTTTTAACCCTAATCACCATTAGTGTTTGAGGCTGAATACTAATGAAATTTGCAATAGAGACTAAGGATTTGACCAAAAAATTTGGTGAAATAGTTGCGGTGAACAAAATAAACTTGAAGGTAAAAAATGGAGAAACATTCGGAATACTGGGACCTAACGGTGCTGGTAAAACAACCACTGTGCGTATGCTAAACTGCATACTTCGACCCACAGAAGGCACAGCCACAGTTGGAGGCTTCGACATAATCAAGGAGCCAGACAAGGTAAAAAGAATCACCGGGCTGCTTCCAGAATCCCCTGGAGTATATGAGAAGCTAACCGCAAGAGAATTTCTGGAATTTATGGGAGACCTATACGATGTCCCACACAGCAAACTCTACAACCGTATGGACGAAATCCTTGAACTCTTCGAGCTTAAGAATCGGGAAAACGACCTACTTGAAGGCTTCAGTAGAGGCATGAGACAAAAAGTACTACTGGCAGCCACCCTAATCACAGACCCCGAAATAATCTTCCTTGACGAGCCTATCTCTGGGCTCGACCCCGCTTCTGCGCGTATGGTTAAGGATATGATTAAGCTTTTGGTGTCTGAGGCGAAAAAAACGTTTTTCATATGTACACATATGCTTTCTTTCGCTGAGGAGATGTGTGGGAGGATTGCAATTATTGACCGTGGCCAGATAAAGATAGAGGGGACTTTGGAGGAAATTCTTAGGGAGAGTAAATCAAAGGATTTGGAGAAGGCCTATCTTAAAATTGTGGGCAAGGAAGCCGTGGAAAAGACTCTCTTGGAGTGGAGAACTTAGAATATGGGTGTGTAGGGGTATGCAGGCCTGGTATGCCGTTGCCAAGAACGAGTTTCGCCTCATGACTTCTTGGGCTCGAAGGTCTAGAAAAGCAATTCTCGTGATTCTGGTCGCCCTGCCCGTTTTTGCCTTTAGTATAAGTATTTTTTTGGGAGTACAAATACATTCTGAAGCTACTTTTAAGAATCTGGTGGAGGATTACCTGAGGATTGTTTATGGTTATGTTGGGGAGTTTGAGTTCGCTTTGGGTGTAGTGGACTATGCTCTTTTAATGGGTCAATTTGTGGGAATCCTCGGTTTTATGATGCCCATCATGGGGGCGGTAGGTAGCGTTTTTAGGGAAACAGAGATTTTGAGCAAGGATATTATTTTGGCCAGCCCGCTACGCTCCAGAGACTTACTGTTGGGTAGATTTGTGGCGAATCTGTTTATCTTGCCCCTGGTTCTCGCATTTATTGCCGCTATGTTCTTTCCAGTTTTCATTGAACATGGTTTAAACAGTTGGGCTACGCCTTTCATTTTGGCCCTTGCCTCTATGCTTACCACCATTGTGGGTATCTGGATTGGGGTTATGCTATCCTCCTATATAAAGACGAAGAGTGACGTTTCCCCCAGAATTAGGGACATTGGAAAGGCTGTAGTGGGCATGGTTGGAGCATTGTTTGGTGTGTCCTTTTTGCTGCTATTTTCTGGCCAGTCTTCTGCGCTTTATTGGACTTTTTCACCGACAACTTGGGTGACTAACATAGTATTCTTTGCAGTGACTGGCACCAACTGGGTTAAAATAACAACTACTTTGGGAATTTACTCTTATTCGTATTACTTGCCCCTGCAGCCCGACTTGCACACCAGCTTGGCGCTGCTCTTATTGTTTGTCGCTCTTGTTTTCTATCTTGGTTTAAGGGTCATTGATAGGGTTTACAGGATGGAGATTTCGGTAAGTGAAGTTACTACAATCAGGAAGGAAAACTGGTTTTTTAGAGCAGTGAGGCGGGCATTACCTTCACCGCTGGGATCAATAACTGCTGTGCAGTTAAAAGAATTTTCAAGAAGCCTAGAGAGCATAACCCGGATGTCGAGCATACTAATTTTTCCCGTGATTATCTACTTCTTCAACTTTATGGGTTTAAACCAGCTATTTCTGCCAACCACCAGTTTGAGTGGGCTTTTTATTATGCCCGGCTTATCCACATTGTATCTACTCTTGGCCGCTGGAATAATAGGAATAATGGAAGCAAGCCAGATGACTGTTAAGCAAAGGGACTTATTCTGGACGTATAAGAAGGCGCCTAGGGGAGTGGAAAATCTGGTTTACTCCAAGTTTTTGGCAATGATAATAGTTGGATTACCCTTAGGTTTAATCATGGCGTTACTGTTTCACCTAGCCCTAGGCTCACTTACTTCCGGAATACTAATACTGGTTCCCGCAATGCTTTTTATGATCGCTGTAAGCTCCGCTATTGCCTTAGGAATATACAGTGCGCGCCCTGTTTTCAAAGAGCAGAGCGCCGGACACCTCGTAAACTTCTTAATATTCATGCTTGTTGCCTTCACCATCGAGGGAATAATGATTCTATTTGGCATCTTCCCCTGGATACAAAACATCCTATTCACACTACCAACTCTGGGCATTCTGCTAAGTCTCCCTCCCCAAGCCTCAACCTGGCTGTTCCAAACCCCATTGTTCATAGTAACTTGGGCACAACTCAGCGTCAACTGGCTGGTCTCAATCATTGGAGTAACCGCAGCCGCATCTCTGGGAATAGTAGCCTCCTACCTGTCCCTACGCATTGGAATATCCCGTCTTAAAAAATTCGAGTAAAAACCACTTTTCAGCTAAAACTTGGCCAAGACGCGGAGTAAGTTGGGAAAGACCCACCTAACAGACGGGAACCAACACCGATGGAAATATTCCTCCACCGAATTTGAAGGACGAAACATTGTAGAGATTTTTGTCAGTCGCTGAAACAGTAGTGGACTTTTGTGAATTGGGATTTCAGTTTTACAGCTTCCTTCCTGATATCCTCCTTTTTTCCTCCTTTGACTGCTTTGATGATTAACTCGCAAATTTTTTCCATTTCCTCTTCCTTCATACCTATTCTGGTAACTTCGTTGGTACCTATTCTTCCCGCCCTGTCCATTATAACATTCGCTTCCTCCAGTTTGTTAACTACGTCCACCCAAGGTTTTTCAAATTTTACTTGAAAATCCCAAGTATTTACCAGAATCTGGTGGGATTCTGTAAATCCTCTATCTTTACACTTAAGCGGTACGCCCGCCTCATCTAGCAAATTGGCTAATTTTTTGGAATTCTTAACTATTTGGCTCGCATATTCCTCCCCAAACTTTTGCATTTCCTCCAAGGTAACTGCCAGCGCGGCTATTCTGTGGAAATGAGCATTATCAATGGTTTTGAACAAGAGATGCTCCTTTATCTCCTCGAAATTATTACCTAGAATTATTCCTCCCTGCGGTCCGGGAAGGGTTTTATGTGTACTCCCCATCATGATGTCCGCTCCCTCAGCTAATGGCTGCTGAAACCTTTTGCCCGCTATTAAACCCATCACATGCGAGGCATCGTAGGCGAGCAAAGCTCCAACCTTGTGGGCAGCGACACTTATTTCAGAAACGGGGTAGGGCATGGGAATGAAGCTCGCACCCAAAATAACCAGGTTGGGCTTCTTCTCCTCAATCAATTTGATGCTCCCCTCAAGATCGATGTTGGCCTCCTCCTGCTTATAGGGCAGATAGTATACTTTGATTCCCAGAAGACTTGGAGCGTTATCTCTAGAAATGCCTGGATATCCCCCATCTGCTTCTCCTATGCAAGCCATACTCTTACCATTAAAAGCCATAAGTAGGGACAAATCTGCCACGTGTCCCGAGACGGGGCGCAGGTCTGCGAATTTGCACCTGAAAATCTTCTTGGCTAGTTTTTCTCCCTCCTCAATTATTTGGTCGATGTACTTGGTTCCCGTGTAAAATTTGTCAGGGGAAGTGTACCTGTGCCCTAAGTCGGAGCTGAGTATTGCCCGGGCTCTTGGACTCATAATGTTTTCTGAGGGTATCAGGTTTATGCAGTGGGAACGCCACTCCTCATGCTTTTTAACTAAATCCTCAATCATGAATATCACTAGAAACAAATTTGTTTAAAATAGATTCTTACATCTGCCTTTTAATTTTTCTCATCCGATATTCTCCCATTTGGGGGTCTGATCTAACCTTTCAGCGTTATGAGTTTTGGTGCATAACGATTATTTATATCTGAATTTATACCCATATTTATACGCCAGTTTTTAAAAATTTGGGAGGATATTTATGCCAGAATATAAGGCAACAATGTTGAGAGTAAACCTTGCCACTGGAGATATTAAAAAATCAACAATACCTGACGAGTTAACGAGAAAATACCTCGGTGGAAGAGGCATTGGCGCAAAAATACTATATGATGAAGTCGACCCTACCATCGACCCCCTAAGTCCAAAAAACAAACTCATATTCGCCGCAGGACCATTAACAGGAACAGCGGCGCCCACCGGTGGACGATACGAAGTATCTTGCAAGTCTCCCTTGACGGGAACAATTACCGGGGCAAACTCTGGAGGAGAGTGGGCAGCCTATCTTAGAAGAGCAGGGGTGGATGTCATAGTTTTCGAAAACAAGGCCAAGAAGCCAGTTTACCTGCAGATAACCGATGACAAATATGAGTTAAAATCGGCAGAAAAACTATGGGGAAAAGATACACACACAACCACAGACATGCTTCAAAAGGAGCTGGGGAAGGACTATAGGGTTGCCTGCATAGGACCCGCGGGAGAAAAGCTCTCCCGAATTGCATGTGTCATAAATGACAAGCACCGAGCTGCTGGAAGAGGCGGAACAGGCGCAGTTATGGGGAGCAAAAATCTGAAGGCAATAGCAGTAAAAGGAACCAAAAAAATTGAGCCAGTAAATGCAGAGGCCTTTAAGAAGGCTCATGATACTGCCCTGAAAATGATAAAAGAGCATTCGGTAACTGGACAAGGTTTACCCACCTATGGCACAGCCATACTGGTGAATATAATAAATGAGAACGGGATTTTCCCAACAAGGAACTTCCAGACTGGAGTCTTCCCCCAAGCAGATAAAATAAGTGGGGAAACCATGGAGAAAACCATCCTCACAAAAAGAGCTGCCTGTTTTGCATGCCCCATCGGTTGCGGGAGAGTAACTGAGATAAAATCTGGAAAATACAAATCCGCTGGAGAAGGTCCAGAGTACGAAACTGTCTGGGCCTACGGCGCACAGTGTGGAGTGGGAGATCTTGCCCCAATCTCTAAGGCTAACTATCTCTGCAATGAGCTGGGCCTTGACACCATATCTATGGGTAGCACCATAGGATGCGCCATGGAACTATACCAGAGAGGCAAACTCAAAAAGGATAAGGCTGGCAGAGAGCTGAATTGGGGAGACGGAGACGCCATAGTAGAATTGACAGAAAAGACTGGAAAAAGAGAAGGGTTCGGAAATGATTTGGCTGAGGGCTCATTGAGACTAGCTGAAAAGTATGGAGCACCAGAGCTCTCCATGAGTGCTAAGGGCCAAGAACTCCCCGCATACGACCCACGTGGGGCTAAAGGACACGGATTGCACTACGCTACCTGCACAAGCGGCGGCAACCATGTTCGTGGCTACATGATTTCACCCGAAATCCTTGGAATACCCGAAAAATTAGACCGCTTTGCAACGGAAGGAAAGGAAGTCTGGGTTAAAAACTTCCAAGACCTAACAGCTGTAATTGACTCTATTGGCATGTGCCTGTTCACTTCATTCGCTATTGGAGCCCCAGAATACACAGCTCTACTTGCGGCGGCGACAGGCATCGATTTCACCGTAGAGGAAGTAATGAAGATAGGCGAGCGCATCTGGAACGTTGAGAGACTCTTCAACATCAAGGCGGGATTTACCGCTGAAGACGACACTCTACCCCAAAGATTGCTTAAAGAGCCCATGCCTGAGGGTCCAGCTAAGGGACACGTTGTAGAACTTGATAAAATGCTTCCAAAGTACTATAAGGTAAGAGGATGGGACGAAAACGGCGTCCCAACAAAGGAGAAAATAAAGGAGCTTGGAATCTAAACTCTTCTCCACCCTTTTTATTTTTGTACCAGGAAAAACTGAATTTTCACTTCTTATTTGAAACGCGAAAGCATATAGGTGTTTATCTTGTGGTGTTTTCATGAGATTAGAGAAGGAGTACCGCTACATCTACGGTGTGTGGCTGTATGTTGAAATGATTCTAAATGAGCTCGGAGCCAAGATTGAATCTTTTAATGAGACGGGCTCTGAGAAAAGTAAACTGGTTAAAACATATGAGGCTAAGCTTAAAGATGCCCTAATAAGGGCCGAGGTTGTCTATGAGAGGAAGCATTTTCCTCCATTCCCCAAGCATTTTGACAAGCTTGCCATAACTACGGTGACAATTGATGTGAACTCTGAGAATCCCAAGAGAGAGAAGGAAATATTTGACTATGTTTCGGCTCGTCTCAAACTCTACACCATGAGAGCAGCGGGCTAAATATTCACCCTCATCCATTTGCCGCATATGGATGAAAAAAGCGTTCTTTTTCCCTTTCTGGATATGTTTTTTAGTGTCAAACAAAAATATTACTTGGGTTTGTAATACTTGTAAGTGGGTGAAACCGATTTTGAAGGTAAAGTTTTTTGCTAACCTAAGAAACATAACCGGGGTCAAGGAGATTGAGGTAGAGGGAGTTGAAAATGTTAGACTGCTACTTAAGAAACTGGTGGAAATTTATGGAAAGGCGTTCAGGGAAGCTGTTTTCGATGATGGAAAGATAAGAAGGTTCTACAAAATTCTACATAATGGGCACGATATAGACTTTGAGCAAGGGCTTGAAACTAAGCTCAAAAGTGACGACGTTATAGCCATTTTTCCCCCAGCAGGGGGAGGATAAACTGGAGGCTAATTCCCTTATTTTGGTTTATGGGAGGTCTGGTAGCCACACTCCCAGCTTTAGCCTCTTTATCTTTTCTGAGCATTTCATAGCTTTTTCCCTGTTTCCCAGTTGCTGGTAGAGGTTCGCTGCCTTCTCCAAATATTTCATAGCGTTTTTGGCATCGTTGAGTTTGATATAAATATTCCCCATATTGTACAGTGTCGCTGCCATAATTTCGTTATCTTTGATTTTTTGGGCGTACTTTATTGCTTCCTCCGATGGGTTAAGCGCCTCTTTGTACTTTTCCATCCTTATGTAGGCTAGTGAAATATTGTAGTAGCAGCGGCCTATTTTCTGGTTTTCACCTATCTTTTGGAAGTGCTTTATGGCCCCTTCAAAGTGGATGATTGCTTCCTTGTATCTGTTCAGGTGAACCAGTTGTCCACCTATGTTCATCTGAGCGTTTCCCATACTCTCCTCGTCCTTAGCCTGCGTGTATATTTCAAGGGCTTTTATATAGGCTTCAAGTGATTGGTCGTGGATTTTGAGTTCATTGTAGGCTCTTCCCATTTTGTAGTACCAGTTTCCAAGCGTTTGGGGCGAGTCTCCCTCCATCAGTGGAATGCTCTTTTCTAATTCTTCAAGCATTTCACGGTACATTCCCAACTCATCGTAAAGATTTACAAGTTGAACATAAGAGTACAGTAAAGTCTCCCTGTTTTGAAGCTCTTCAAGAATCGGTATAGCCTTCCTCAAGTGTTCTGCGGCACCAGTTTTTTCTCCCAGTTTTATTTGGGCTCGAGCAGCGTTCACGTAGGCACTCGCTAGGATGGCTTTGTCGCCCCCTTGCTCCAAAATTTCAATGGCCTTTTTGGAATATTCAAACATGTTTTTGTAATCTCCAAGTTCCCCGTAACAGTAGCCTATCTGTGCATAGGAAGAGGCGATTCTCTCCTGCCGATTTGTTTTTTCATAGTAGGTAATCGCCCTCTTTAACCAGTCAATGGCGGCAATGTTCCTGTTCAATTTCTGTTCAGAGTAACCCATATAATAGTAGCAGTCTCCAACATAGCCTTCTGCCTGAACCCTCTCAAGATACGGTATGGCCTTCTCACAGGCCTTTATGGCAGGCTTATACTTCTTTAGCAGAAAATAACGCATGGCAACGCTCAGATAGGACAAACCCACCATTTTAGTGTTGTCTACCTTCATAAAATACGGTATGGCCTTCTCATGCCGCTCTACAGACTTCTCCCTCTCTCCAAGAAGATCGTAGGCTACACCCAATTGGAAATAAGCCATACCCAGCCACGGCTCATCCCTAGCATTCTTGATGGCGCTCTCAAAACAACCTACCGCCTTCTCAGGACGGTCAAGCTTGCTAAAAGCTAAACCCGCATTAAAGTAGCAAAATCCTACTTTATCCGCTTTGCCCTTAGTTGCAACTCCCTCGGCTCCATTTATTGCTGCTTTCAGATAGCAGTCCCGCGCCTTATTCTGATCACCACTTTCCTGAAAAGCGTTACCCGCCTTCAAGTAGAGCTCGCTAGCTTTAGCATAATCACCCGCCTTCTCTGCTTCTTCAGCATTCTTCAACAGTTCTTCACTCAAACAGCATATCCTCCAAATAATCAAACACCTTTAAATTGGATTAAAAGATTTGGTGAAAACATTTTTGGGCGAATTCAAAATTTTATCGTTTCTAAAGATTGTATGCTTTTGTTTTTCTACCATTTCTTCAAACTCTAAGTGGATTGCCTTTTTTCGATTTTTATATATATTTAGAAAACGAATTCTTATTATCTTTACCATTAATGCACGCTCTGACCAGAACCCCGCCCTCACCCAGTTAACGACGTAATTCTTGGGATTAAAGGGTCATTTTGGGGAGTATCACTCATGCCTTATTATCATAGGTTTTTTTGCATTTTTTTCTAAAAAATAAAAATAAAACCCCATTTTTAACCATTCAAAATGCCTTTCTTTGAGGGGTATAGCGGATAATTTTACCACAATATCTTTATATCTATGTTCATTTTCGTGTACACGAAGGATGCGCTAAGAGAACAATAGTTTTTTCTCCACACCTCTCTTCTCCCCCCAAACTGCTTTTTTACCACCCTTCTTGGCGCATCCTTACAATCCTTCTAAATTCTCTGCCCATAAAAAGGTATCACCCATCGGAAGTAAAATACCTTTTATGAATATTCGTAAAAACTATTGCTAACAACTCTTTAACATTTAAATTCTCTAAAAAGATATAAAGGACTCTACTGTTATGTGGCTTCTTTTAAAGGCTGGATCTAGATGAGGGGGAACCGTTGTTCGAAACATGCCACTCCAGAACATTCTCTACTGGCGATTTAATCCTCAATTCACAGTAGCACTCGACGTTTTTGGTATGGGTTCTCCGTTCTTGGGTTTGTTTTCTCATCCAATTGGTGGCAGTATGTTTCAACGTAAAATAAGGTGCGGTCGGTTTTGAAGCTGCAGTTTATAAATTGATGTTATTTGAGTATTAAATTCTCTTTCTGTTGCTGGACTTCCAAATAAACATCTAAAGAGAAAGGGGTTAGGTTAAATATTGAAAGAAATATATTTTTATGATAATAAAGTTTTTTTATAACTTATTGTAATAAATATGTATTTGCAAAAAGTTTAAAAAACATTTAAGTAAATAATATTTTACCGAACTCACGGCGGGAGTGTTAAACCAGCTGGTAGGTAGGGCAAAACCCCTAATTTGGGCAAAAATTTTTGTGGGATGTTCCTAATAAAAGTTAATGAGGAAAACTAGTTGATTTACGCGGTCTGGATACTCAAAAATACCGGGGAGACCCTCCTAAATGTTACTTTTGAAAAGCTTAAGCTGGCACAGGGGGACCCTGTGTTACTGGGTGGACTTTTTTCGGCACTTTCAGAAATGGCTAAACAGAATGTCGGAGACCTCACCACAATCAACATAACAATTGGCGAAATGAAACTCTCCTTCACCTTTTCTAAAACTGTGATAGTTGTAGTTGCGGGTGACGCAGAAGATGAGGCTAAAAAATTTGGAATTGAAATAGGAAAGGCCTTCAATCAAAAGTACGCACAGATTTTGGATAAATGGGATGGTAATATTGGTATATTCAAAGAATTCATCCCAGAAATACACAAGTTGTACCAAAAACATGGCTCTCTAGAATCAGATATAGAAGAATTTTTCCGTTCCCTCGAATAACACAGTAATAATAGTGTTTTGGTCTAAATAAAAATATCTCTAGTTCAGGCAAAACAAGCTTTCAAGTGCGTATATAAACTGCTCCTCAGAGTTTTTATTCCTTCAAATTCTACTCTGCGGTTTAAGCTCTACGAAAACCAAATAAGCCTTGGTAATGGAAAATACTCGTGATAGTACATTTTTTGAGGCTTAAAGTATTCTTACCGTATGAGGTGTAACTTATTATTTTTCCAGTTAAAAAACTGTTTCCAAGAAGTGTTAGGAGGTTTGAAAATGCACAAAATTGAAAAGGAAAAACTAAAAAATCCGCCCAGGGTGGTGGGAAGGCTGGCTGCTTCTATTATAATTTCCGGGGCGATAAGCCTTATTCCCATAATGTTAGCCTCATATTTTATGGTTAATTATCTGAATTTACCCCTCTACGTCCTAATTGGGTTAACGCCGCTCTACTACGTTATGACCAAATGGATCTTCAACCTGGTCATTCTTATGGTGGTGAGAGCCCAGTTAAAACCGGTAGAGGAAGGGCTTCACCCAGTTGACATGAGGAACAAAACTGTTAGAAACTGGTTAATAAACGCTTCCCTGACAAACGCGGCAATTTATTTCATGGGAAAACCTCCCTTTGGCCAGACCCTGTTTAACACCTTCGTCTACAAGCGCCTAAAGGCCAAAATGGGTCCTGGAGCTACAGCAGACAAAATATCTGACCCCTACCTTGTGGAAATGGGCACCAGTGCAGTGGCTGGAGCGAACTCATTCATAATACCTCACATTTCCGATCGCGACAACCTCTACCTCAAAAAAATAAAACTTGGCGACGGAGCAGTAGTAGGCGTAAACAGCGTAGTTTTTCCAGGAGTCGAAATAGGAGAAGGTGCAGTTGTGGGAGCATTCTCCTACGTACCCAGAGACACAAAGATTCCCCCATACACCTTCTGGGCAGGGGTACCAGCAAAACAAATCTCACCCAAAACCAGCAAATAAATATAACACAATGCAACAAGGAAAAGGAAACAGTAACACTCACAAATAATCTAACTCTCATATTTCAATACAAATAATTACAAAACTTTATTGTGACAGGTGTTAAATGAGGGTTCACAACAGTAGAAAGATTTAATACTAAATAATACCATATATGGGCATGTGATACTATGAAACTCGCTGACTGGGCCAGGAAACACGGCATAGACTACAAGACCGCCTACCGCCTCTACCGCTCCGGCAAATTCCCACGACCCACAGAACAACTACCCACCGGGACAATACTCGTCCACGAAACACCAGCCACAACCAAAAACACCGCCCTCTATGCCCGAGTTTCATCCGCCGACCAGAAATCGGACCTGGAGCGGCAGATGCAACGCCTACGCGACTACGCCGCCGCCCACGG
>JAHAWU010000213.1 GCA_018383815.1 Candidatus Jordarchaeia archaeon
TGAAGGGTTGAGGGTCGCCGCAGTGGATGGCGGAATGATAAGTAGAACTTTCCACGGAGTAGATTTGATGCTCATCAGGGCGGTTGCTGCAATCTTCACTTATGAATCTGAGGGTGGGGTTCAGGTTGAGTATTTCCCAAAGGAGTATCCTCCCCCCGCCATCGTTTCCAATTTGGAGCCTCTATCTCGAAGCGACTTTGAAGTATCCTCTTCCTTGGAGCGTCTAATAGCTGAAATCAAAGTAGCCATTGATTGCCAAGAGCGCCATCCAGTAGATATTCTCATCCTAGATGGAGCCATATTACCCCTGGCAAGTGATAGACCTTCGTCAACCTCCTTGTTTAAAAAGTATGAAAATGTAATAAAATTATTTGAGAAGCTTTACAAGATTACTTCCGATAATGGAATCCTACTCGCAGGAGTGGTTAAGGACAGCAGAAGCACTAGGTTTGTTCAAGTGCTCTCAAGGTTGGCTCCCATACTCATAAATAAAATTGAGGAGCTAAAGAACTTGTTGACATTTGACTATAGACGAGTAATTCAGCGTTCCAGAGATACTGAATTTTTGTACCGTTTTCTTGATGTGGGAGAGAGAACAACAGTCTTAAAATATGTGGAGAGCTACGATAAATATCCTCCACTGAAGGATCTCCGGGAGGAATGGGCAGAAAGACTTAACATTTTTTACCTTAAGCCTGTTGAGTTAGACACTCCTCTAAGGATTGAGTACCTTTCAGAGGCGCCAAACACTTTAAGCCCCAAAATTGTCCAAAGAATCTCTTCCCTCATCTACTCTCTGTCCCGTCACCATGCGGAATTTGGGCTTCCCTCAGTGCAGGTTGAGGCCCATTACCAAGCCAAGCTGCTTGAGACCGACTTGGACTTCATATATGATCAAATAATAGAGAAGACGGGAATGAGTGTTTCACTTATGAAGATAAGAAAAGCGTATGGTTTATAACTCCAAATCTACAATTAAGAGGAGAAGAGCGCTGTTAAGATATGTTTAAATGGATTCGTCATTAGAGTTTTTTTGAGGAGTGTAGGGAATGAACTTTCTAGGAACTGTGATTGCATCAAGTTATCCGCCCGGCCCAACCACTTCAAATTTCAGCTTTGTGGTTACCAATAATGAGCCTATACCAGTAAGGAAGGGCCAGTTTGTTCAGATTAACACTGAGGACGGTTTACTTTTAGGTATGGTTCAAGAGATAGTTAAAACCAACCGCTTCTACTCTCATCCAGAGTATGTGAGAGAATATGAGAGGGGCGGACAGCCTTTAGCCTCAATATTTCCTTGTGATAGGTGGGACATGCTAATCGCAAATGTGAAACCCTTGGGTGTTTTCACTAATGGAATTTTTGACAAGGTGAGTTTTCCCCCTTCACCTGGAGAGAAGGTTTACATAGCTGACGATGAAGTTCTCATAAATCTACTTGGCCTAGATGTGGAAAATGGACTGAATTTGGGAAGCCTGCGCTTCCACGACCTGCCGGCCTCATTGAATATGACTAGACTGTTACAGAAACACTTGGCCATTCTGGCTATGAGTGGAAGTGGAAAATCCTACCTAGCCACAGTAATAATTGAGGAACTACTGTCCAGAAAACCCGATAGCGGAAGGGTAGCAGTAATCATCGTTGATGTTCACGGAGAATACTCGTCAATCGCCAACATGCCCGAAAAAAATGATCAGCTTGACCTTTCCGAAAAAGTAACCGTCATAAAAAGTCCATTTGTTCAATTCGCAACGCCACTCATTTCAAATAGGTGGTTTGGAACATTACAACCAGAAATGTCTCCCATACAGGTTCGAGAATTAGGACGAATAATCGCAGAAATGAGGAGAGAATACCAAAACAAGTCCTACTCCCTAAAAGATCTACTAGCCTACATAGAAAACGATGCAAAAATTCCGCAAAGGTCAAAGGAGGCGCTCTTAGGCTGGTTATACGAGCTGGAAGAAACAGACCTATTCGGAACGGAAGAAGCCCCTAATTTGGAGAATCTAGTTAAACCGGGGCATGCAATAATCTTGGATTTAAGTGAAGCCACCAGCCTCAAGAAAAAACAATTAATCGTAGCCTACATTGCAACCAGACTATTCGGCCTTAGAAGAAGAGGAGTGATTCCCCCATTCACCATGATCCTTGAAGAGGCGCACCAATTCTGCCCTCAAGCGAGACAGGAACTGGCAATCTCCCAAAAAATCATTGAACAAATAGCAAGAGAAGGAAGAAAGTTCTACGCATCACTCTGCCTTATCAGCCAAAGACCAGTTAGACTTTCAACCACTATCCTCAGCCAAGCCAATACCCACATCATACTAAGAATATCTAATCCCAATGATCTAGACACCATTAAAGCCAGCTCCGAAATGATAACCTCAGAAATTATCTCAATGATCACCAGCCTACCAGTTGGAGAAGCTCTAATTGTAGGCAGCGCCGTAAACTACCCTATCTTTGTCAAAATAAGGCAACGCTACACTAAGGAATCCTCCTACGAAGTAGATTTGGAAAAGGCAGCTAAAATATTTGAAGAACAGTCAAATCCGAAGAAACAAATAAAATAGCCAAAAGACTTCTGTAACTTACCTTCACCTAACTTATTAATAGTTAATCCCAGTAGATTTTTCCCTACTTTTAGTTAATACCAGGTTAAGAATGCTGGAAACACACGTTCAGAGTAAGTTTATAATGTAAAATAATCATATACAATTCGTTTATTATTTGTAAACTCTGAACTCTGGATGATGGAGCGTTACCATTATGAGCCTAGATTTTGGAGAAGGAGTAGATAAGGTCAGAATTAGAGTTTTAACAGAAAATACAACTGATATCACCCTTCTAACAGACGAAAAATTCAGGGACAAAGTTCAGCAGCCGGGAGCTTCCACACTATTATGTATGGCGGAGCATGGTTTAGCGATGCTCTTTGAGATAACCAAGAATGATTCCACGCACACCTTTCTAATGGACGCTGGGGGACTGATAGGTTCGGTGGCTAATAACATGAAATTTCTTCAGATTAACCCGAAAAAGATTGAAAAATTCATTCTCTCACATGGACACTTTGACCATTTCGGAGGGCTAAACCACATTATCAATCAATTTTCTCCAGGTACAGAAATCATAGTATCTCAAAACGCTTTTCTCCCCAAGTGGGCTCTCACTGACGATTTATCAGGTAAATCACTCCAACTTGATAAAGAAAAATTGGAACAACTACAGAAGGAACAAAAAATTAGACAACTGCCCAGTATTAATAAAGCCCTGTTTGACGAACAAATAAAAAACAATAATTTAAAACTGACCGAAACCAGCAAACCAGTCCAGTTGACCCCGGGAGCTTGGACAAGTGGCGAAATAGAAACTCCAATAAAAGAGGAGTTAACTGCTGGATTATACGTCCAGAAAAACGGAGAAATTCTTTTTGATGACTTTAGAGACGAAATTTCAGTAATAATCAACGTTAAAAATAAGGGACTAGTCATCCTCACAGGATGCGGCCACACGGGAATAATGAACACAGTAAAAATGGCCCAAAAGCTATCGGGGATTGACAAAGTCTACGCCTTAATCGGAGGCTACCACATGAACTGGGCGGGCGAAGAACAAATCAAAAGAACTATAGACTTTCTGAAAAAACTAAAGACAAAGGTTCTATGTGCGATGCACTGCAGCGGATTCAAATTTACAGCTCGTATGATGAGCGAGATTCCCGAAGCTGCGGTTCAGGGAATCGTAGGAACAATTTTCACCCTATAAGTAAATGTTTAAATCGAAATCCACTCTTCCCACTTCTTACCTATTTTCCATCTTCAGGAAAAAATGTTATTTGCTATGAAAAACATTTTTCATGCTTTGTCTAAGAAGCGAAGCTTATGTAGGTTTTTGTAAAAAAGGAAGGAAATTATTAATCAATATTTAAACGGATTCTTTTCTTTCGCGTTATTTGTTATGTGGCTTTAGATCTCCTCCCAAATTTGCCACATGTCTTTAAGCGATTTTTTGGTTATTTTAAGAAATTATAATCTGTATTTTTTCTACTGCGGGTTCGCAGACCTTACGGAC
>JAHAWU010000077.1 GCA_018383815.1 Candidatus Jordarchaeia archaeon
TAACGCCGAAATACACGTGAGAGAGGTCGTCCTGACCCCCAGCGACGAACAAGCCTTAAAGAAAAAGAACTAAACTAATTTTGTCCCAAAGCCGACATAAGCGAAAGCGCGGTAAGAGCAAGAGTAGAAGCAGCGTACAAACAGGGGCAAGTAGCAATAGCAAAACCAGAAGACTTCGTAAAAATAATAATGGAAGCCCTGAAAAGCTAAACAGTCTTTAACAAAGAATTTTATACTTTTCATAACAGGGAAAGTTTTTGGGGTGGCCATACAAAGGTTAGCTGATATCCTAATCCAAGTGCACTAAAAACACGTATACGCTTTCATGCGCCTTAGACATAAATATGAAAAATGTTTTTCATGGCAACTCTCTATGCATACTTCTCAGATTAGAAAAGGATAAGTATAGGGTGTTTTCTTTATCTAGTTTAATATCGGCAGTTGGTGCGTTTTGATGGATTTTAGGGAGAGATTTTTAACAGCATTAGAAATAAAAGAACCGGATAGAGTTCCCACTCACGTCATAGCTCTCGACGCAAATAATGTAGACAAAGTCCTTGGAAAACCGGAGATTAACGACTTCCAATTAATAGAAATGATGAAACAACAGTACCCTGACAACTATGCTGAGAAACTCACGGAAGGGCTATCAGCGATGGAAACCGAAATATTTTCTAGAATGGCTGAAGCGGCGTGGAAATTGGGTTTTGACGCAATTCAGGTAGGCATCATACCCTACGCCTTCAAGAATGATAGGGAATTCATAGATCCTTGGGGAAGAATCTGGGAAATAAGAAACAATGAGGGAAACGCCTTCCCCTTCTACAAACAGGGGCTCATAACCAGCCCCGAGGTTTGGGAGGAGTGGAATAAACCAGATGCGGAGAAACTCGCAGAAGAAATGCATGAGTTTACCAGACAAATTTACAAAAAGTATAACGACAAAATTTTCCTAATAGGTGTTGACGACTTCATTGGAATCTTTGAATCAACATGGCAGAGTATGGGCATAGTGGAGTTCTCAAGACAGTTAATGAGGAATCCCTCCTACATAAAGGAACGCTTCGAGTTCCAAACCAACATCATCTGTGAACTGATTAAAGCCAGCTTCGACGCGGGACTAGAAGTGTGGACTGAATCTGGAGACCTAGGGCACAAGTCAGGAACCTTTATGCGCCCAGAAGATATGAAGAAGCTTCTTCTCCCCTGCTACAAGCGTATGACTAACACTGCACACAAATTGGGTGGAAAATGCATTCTGCACAGCGACGGAAACCTTATGGGAATACTAAACCTCATAGTGGAAGCAGGCTTCGATGGACTGCACAGTCTAGACCCCCAAGCAGGAATGAACCTAGCAAAAATCAAACAGCAAGTTGGAGATAAACTTTGCCTACTTGGAAACATTGATGTCTCATACACATTGTCCAAAGGAAGCCGGGAGGAAGTGGAGGCTGAGGTCAAAAAGGCTATACAAATAGCGGGACCTGGAGGAGGATTCATAGTCTCTCCAACAAACATTCACCCCTCAGTAAGACCAGAGAACCTGCAATGGATGATTGAAGCTACCAAAAAATATGGAGTGTATCCCCTAAAATTGGGAGGCTAAAAAGAAATGGCGGATCAGTTTGACTTAATTAAAAAATGTATACTTGAATTTGAAACCGAAAAAATTGGAGACTACGTAAAAAAGGCTCTAAAATCTGGGGCCACACCAGTAGAAATCATAGAAAAGGGAATAAGACCGGGAGCAGAACTTGCAGGAGAAAAATTTGACAAAGGCGAATTCTATTTGCCAGAACTCGTAATGGCCGGGGAGGCAATAAAACAAGGAATCTCAGTACTTGAACCCCTACTTATGAAAGACGAAAAGGGTTACAAAGGCACCGTGATTACCGCTACGGTGCAGGGCGACCTCCACGACATAGGGAAAGACCTTGTATCAGTGATGCTTAAGGGAAACGGATTTAAAGTAATAGACCTGGGGGTAGATGTCCCACCTGAAAAGGTAGTTAAGGCGGTGAAGGAAAACGACGCCAAAGTTGTATGCCTCTCCATACTTTTGACACCTGCATACGAGGGTCTATCAGCAACCCTAAAAGCCTTAAAAGACAGCAGTCTCAGAGAAAAGGTGAAAGTAGTTCTAGGTGGGGCAGCGGTCTCACCGGACACAGTTAAGCGATACGGTGCGGACTACTATGGACACGACGCAAACCAAGCTGTAGAAATATGCAACCAAATACTTGCCAAATGAAAAGGAACAAAACCCAGACTAAATTATCCTTTTTTCTTTCCCTCTCCTATATAGATTTAATAAATTAGCTCCTTTTTTGGCTTGTAATTCCCTTATCACTGTATTTTGGTTATACTCCTTTTCTTATTCCCTTTTGACTGTTCATATTGCTGCATTGCAGTTAAATCTTTCTTCACTAGAGCTTATTGCTTCCACTGGAGCGAATTGATTCTTGTCTTTTTAAAACATTAAGTGCGAGAATCAATATCAATTGGTAAATTTCTATAAGGGTGTCTGCTTCTTTAATATCTACATAGTTTATTCTTGAGTTTAAAGAGGTTTTAGCGTTTTTAATTTGTTAAGCTGTAAAGATTTATAAGCAAGATAAATTGTATAGTTATAATTAATTAAAAAAAATTATAGGTGAAAACTTATGAGTAAAGGGAAGGATTGGAAGTCAGCACTCACCACTCCAGTGAAGGACAAAAGGGTCATCGGCCTGATGGCTGTGAGAGGTTTTGGAATGTTCCTTCTAGTTACAGGCATGATAGGCATAGCCATCATACTTGGCCCCCTCAATCACCTCCTGGGAATAGAATACCACAAACTTTTTGGAAACACATTACTAGATTTACTAATATGTTTCCTACTCACAGTTATAGGCGGCGCCATAGAATATGTGGCAGAAGCATTTATCAAACATCTATCCTCCTAAATTGTTTTCCGAGAAAATGCGCAAATACCTTAAATCCGCTTAACTACGTTTCCATTTTATTTTCAATTGTTTCTCAAAACTGCTTTTCAACAAAAAAGGGCTCCTTGCTCTCCCTACACTCTCGAAATCATTGGTTAAAGAATATGGGAACCTCCTAGGAAAGGTACGGGATATTATTCACAAAGAACAAATTTGGAAAATACGAATTAATTTTTAAAATAGGAAAAAGGTATTGAAAGATTTTTACGGGGAGTTTAGATTCCCAAGAGGTGAGATTGGTGATTGTTCTAGATTTGTGTTGTTTTCCTTTTGAGTAGCATCTGAATGCCTACAGCGTAAACCCAGATTATGAATAGGATGGTTGTTCCCCACTCTGATATGGGATTTCCTAGGATTCCCAGAATTATGTCTGCTACAATTACCACTATGCCCAGCTGAGTTGTGTGTTTTGTGAAGAATTCACCCTTATACATGGCGATGCTTGCGGTAATTATAGCCAGGCCAATTAGGGCAAAGAAGGCGAATGAGAATAGGCCGTGTAATACTGGGATATGCATGGGGTAGATTCCGACACCTATGAGGACAATGCAGCCTGCAATGCCAAAAATTGCTGCCAATCTTGCAGTTATGGTTTTCCTTAGAAGGATGCAGACTATTGGAAATATGGGAATACATACCGCTCCAGTTATTATCAGTCCGTAATTGTAGATTGTTGCGGTGGGGCCTACTCCCAATTCACTTAGAAATTGGTTAGGTATGCTATAGCCGGTGTTGGGAATGGGAAATATGAAGTACCAGAAAAATAGTGGTCTCCAAGGAGATATAGTGTAGAAGATTACACTGGTAGATATGAAAATTACAGTGAAGGTCATAGCCGCTACTGCCAGAACACCACCAATAAGCGTCATCTTGGGATTTATTTCAACACTTTTCTCCACTTAAACATCCTCCATTCAATCATTAAAACTAAAATTCATAGTACTTTGATCTCATTTAAATTATTAACTCAAAAAGCTCGCCACTATTCCTAAAAAGATGGATATAATTGCTGTACTGTTCTGAATAGTTAAATAATTTTTAGTGAGACATTTTCTAAGGCTGCAACTATTAGGCTTGTGTTACTTTGTGTTTTGTAACCATGCGTATTCCTGCAGCTAGGAGCCATATCACTACCACAAAGAATACCATCCACTCTGCCACCGAGTTTCCCGTTAACATGAAGCTCAAATCAACGGCCACGAATACTACTCCTATGGCTACATTCACCTTGGAGAAGAACTTGCCCTTATACATGGCATAAGTTAGCAGAACAATGGAGATGCCTATTGACGCAAAGAAAATACCAGCGAAGATGCCATGCCCCACAGAATTAACATACAGTGGAAAAACGCTGCTAAAGCTCATAGCTATAGATGCGACCACCCCAAAAAAGACTCCCACCTTAGCAATAGTGGTGTTCCCCAATATTCTCAGCATACCTGGAAACACGGGAATGGCCAAAATTCCAGTCACTATAACCCCCACATTATACAGAAATGCGGAGGGTCCGGCACCCATCTCACTTACATACTGGTCCCAAAAATTGTATCCCGAGTTTAACACCGGTATAGGGTAAGGAAGCCCCACAGCCAATGGCCTGAATGGAAACACAGTATAGGTAGCCACAGCACCCAGAATGGAAACAGTACCCACAATTGTGGCAACAATTGCAAAAAGTCCACCAATAAGAGTAACCCTTGGATTCACAGCCACTTCAGACTTCGTAAACCTCACCTCACTATCTTATAGGATCATTCACGCTCAATTTTAGTAATAAGTTTTACCACCAAGTTCAAACATAAAAATAAAAATGCTATTGCAAAAAATGCTTATGGAGCGGGGAACTAATTCTAAAAATTTGCCTACACTCTCATTTCTGGTTTAAACTCTGATTTCCTTACGCTTCAATAACACCTGTATTCCCACTGCTAATATCCATGTAACTATTATGAAAAACACTGCCCATTCCAAGGCTGCGCCACGCTGAATCAGGAAAGCCAAGTCCACAAGTGCAAATATGAAACCATAAATTGCTATCGCCTTGTGGAAAAAGGTGCCACGGTACATCTCAAAGCTAAGAAGAACAATCGCTAAACCTACACATATGAAGAAAACCATAGAAAACGGGCCGTGCAACGAGGACATAACCATGGGGGCCAAGCCCACACCAATTAAAGCCACTGAAGCAACTATTCCTAAAACCATTCCTATCTTGGCAAGTATAGAACCCCTAAAAAGGCCCAATATACCTGGAAACACTGGAAGTGCCAGTATACCTGCAAGAATCAATCCCACATTGAACATGTAAGCACTAGGACCAATACCCAACTCACTTATGAACATATACCACATTGAGAATCCCGTATTAGCCACCGGTAAGGGATAAGGAAGCAAACGAATAGTCAGGGGTCTTAGAGGAAACCCCGTGTATGTGACCACAGCACCCAAAACGCAAAATATGCCCACAATCATTGAGATAATCGCAAATACTCCGCCAATCAAAACAACCCTATTGTTCACGTCGGGTTTCTCCAAAATTTGTCACCTCATCCAATTCTAAAACATAAATTAATAGCCTTCAATAACCCCTATTTAAATCTTGGCACTGTTAAGTAAGTGGCACCTGTCATGGCTGTGCATTTTTCGGCTCAAATACCCCTCTTCCTGGACGCATTTCGGAGTTTTCACAAGTGGAACAACTAAGAACAGTCTCTCATCAGGGGCTTTAGGACTCTTTCCGAACATGCACACAATAGGTAACGCCTAGTTAATTGTGCCTATGACCTAACCGAAAAACCTATATATTATTAAGTATAACAGTATAATGCGTGGGTGACGTGGATATCGGTTTTTTATCCTCTTTTCATCCTAATCCCCCCTCCCCCTCGCATGGCATAACCGCGTCACCCACACTAATTCTCACAAAACAATTTTAATGAGAAGCTACCATCCCTTCTGGAAATTTTGGGTTCTATTTTTCCTTTATTAACTGTTGATTACACGTAAAACTTATCAAGTTCTACTTATTTCTTATCTTAAAAAAGAAGTAATGAGCTATTCTTTAATTAATATTTTTAGTGTTGATTAACCTTCTGGTTTGGAGTGGTTTGGGTATGTGTGATTTTTGTACCAAGCATGGTACTGGTAAGTACTGGTATCAGTGGGCCAGCCGCTACGCTCGCCAAATGTACCATCGAAGGAGGACTGATAGAAAGGTTTCTGGGGCGGGAGGCACGGCACAATTAGAGGCTCAGATGGGATTAGCGGCTATTGAGGCAATTCAGGCCAAGAATCTCAACCCTGAAAAGTTTCCGGAACTGGTAGCAAAAGTGAACCAGTTGGCAAGAGTCACAAATTCTGGCCAGGTGATAACTTTGGAGGATGCGAAGACCATGATTGATCTTGCTAGTCCCATTGCTTTTATTGCCTGTGACTGTCGCAGGCAGCTTCACGGCTACATTGAGCGCGACCCCTCAAAGATGACCTGTTTAGGGTTAGGGGTGGGTATGTTCCGGTGGGAAAGAGAGCCTTCAAGATATGTTGCCGGGGTACATTTTGTCAGTGATAAGGAGGCCAAAAAGTGGTTGGAAACTTGGGATAAGAAGGGTATGGTTCACTCCCTCATGACCTTTGGCTTGAGAGATGGGGCGCCCTATATTGGGGGATTATGTAACTGTACCTATCCTGACTGTATAAGCATTCGCTGGCGCCGTGATTATGGAATAGAACAACTCATTAAAGGAGAAAGAGTGGCTGTAATAGCCCATCCCGAGAACTGTAATGGCTGTTTTCAATGTGTTTCACGATGCCAGTTTGGAGCCATCACCGCTAATATTCGATCCGAGAAGCCCTACATTGATTTAACCAAGTGTTTCGGCTGCGGACTATGTGCGACTGGATGCAAACGCCAAGTCATTGAACTTGTAGACCGCCGCAACTTCGAGGTACTTAAGCATTCCTGGTAGAACCCTAAAAACCAATTTTCCCATTTCCGTAACCCTTATTTGTTAAATTTACACTGTTTTTTTAATTTTAAAAGATTTAAAGACATAGTTTAGATGGGAAATTATTAGGGAGTGTTTTGGAATGTGTGATTTTTGTACCAAGCATGGTACTGGTAAGTACTGGTATCAGTGGGCCAGCCGCTACGCTCGCCAAATGTACCATCGTGCAAGGGTTGACCGCAAAGCTGAAGGAGCGGGAGCCAATCTTGAAGCGCAGTTGGGAGCTCTTGCCCTGCAGACTCTTCAAGTGAAAAATTTGGATCCTGAGAAATTTCCAGAGTATGTTGCTAATTTTAATAGACTGGCAAGGGATATTCACACTGGCCAGGTGATAACTTTGGAGGATGCGAAGACCATGATTGATCTTGCTAGTCCCATTGCTTTTATTGCCTGTGACTGTCGCAGGCAGCTTCACGGCTACATTGAGCGCGACCGTTCAAAGATGACCTGTTTAGGGTTAGGGGTGGGTATGTTTCGGTGGGAGCGCCTCCCCTCAAGGTATGCTGCTGGTGCCGAATTTGTTAGTGATAAGGAAGCCAAAAAATGGTTGGAAGAGTGGAACAAGAAGGGCATGGTTCATACCCTTATGACCTTCGGCTTAAGAGAGGGAGCCCCCTACATTGGAGGATTATGCAATTGCACGTATGGTGATTGCCTAAGTATTCGCTGGAGATTAGACTATGGGATGAAGCAGCTCTTGAAAGGGGAACGGGTTGCTACCCTCGCCCATCCCGAGAAGTGTAACGGGTGTTTTCAGTGTGTTTCCCGTTGCCAGTTTGGGGCCATCACAGCCAATGTGAGGAAAGAGGTTCCCTACATTGATTTAACCCGGTGCTTTGGCTGTGGGCTCTGTGAAACTGGATGTAAAAGGGGCGCAATTAAACTTGTGGACCGTCGCAATTTTGAGGCGCTTAAGCATTCGTGGTGATTAGTATGAGTTGTAAGGTTTTCGTAACAATAGATTATCAGAAGTGCACCACACCCTTTGTATGTAAGAAGTGTATGGATGTTTGTCCAGGTGAGGTGTTTCTGGTTACGCCTAACCCTATGATGATTAAGAAGTATCAACCTATTGATGAAAACCAGCCGGGCTCCTACCTGCTTTTAGCACCTATGACTCCCAAGTGTGTGGGCTGCATGAAGTGTGTGGAAGTGTGTCCCAATAAGGCTTTGAGCGTAGTGATACAACCCCCGGAGGAAATTGCGAAAAAGGCTTGAAGGTGAGTGGTATGGCTGAGAAGTATGATTTCTACATTAAGGATGAACTCTTTGAAACAATAGAGAAGGAATTCGATGGGGAGGCAATTGCGAAAAAGTACGCTGCGAGCAAAAACATCCAAGACTTTGAAGAATGGGGCAAACAACTAATGCTTCGAACCATGGAACTCAGCGACCAGGAAAAATATCGGGACCGAACATACGAAGTCTTATTGGAAGCCGCTAAAAAAACCGGTCAACTAATCTTCCCTCATGTAGCACAAAGATACATAGAAATAGCGTACCTATCAGTCCACCTCATGGGAATCGTCCAAATAGAGGCAAACAATGCCCAGGAACTCAGCTTCAAAGTAGTGGAGAATGACTGCAAAATCTACCAATCCCTAAAAAACCTAATAAGCCAAGAGGAACTAAAAAAATTACCCTGCCAAGCCGCCTGCCTATCAGCACTCAAAACGGTATTTGACAAAATGGGATTCCAAGTCAAACTAAACATGCTCCAAAAAATGCCCGAAAGCGGGGCATGCTACTTCCAAGCTTTAAGAACATAAAAAACCCAAAACTTCTCCAAAATCCCAAACAACAAAAACAACAAAATTACCTACACCCCAATTTTTCCTTCTAAATGTGTGGTTCGGAATTTCTTGAATCCTGCTGGGGAGGGCTTAACCCCCCTTTTTTCAAACCGAAAAATAAGCGAAAGCTTTTAATTCCCCCACTCGTTTCCGAAAGAGCAGATATAAGGAGAGCTGGTGAGGAAAACGCAGGGAACTCCAAAAAATAAAAAAGAAGATGCAAAGGAAGAAAACCCCTTAGATTTTGGAGCAGACCTCCATGGACTGGGATCAGATATGCTCTACCCCTGCTGTATGTCCGGAAACTGCAGCCTATACTTTTACTATGAAGAAATGTGGAGAAAAGAAGAACAAAAAGAAAAGAACACACCAAAAACAGAGAACAGGGGGGAACAAAAATGAAAAAAGCCACAACCAAAATCCAAACACAGACATCACCAGAAAAAGACACACAAAAAATTGAGGGACTTGAAAACCTCTACACCTTCAGAGCCGGTGCAAGCTGCGGACTCTACTCTGTAGGCGAAGAATACTGGGAAAAAATAGCAGAAAAAATAAACCCCAACCCCACAAAAGAAAAAGAACCAGAAAAAAATAGCCAAATACAAAAACAAAAAACGGCATAAAGAGCCAGTAGGAAACCCCCTAAAAGCATATCTTCTAGTAATAATTTTTTACTGAAAAAGGAAAAAACAGAAACTAGAAAGGTTTTTTAGGGTCTACCAAGAATGGTCACAGTGCAAACCGTGTAAGGTCCACCCAGATTGTGGGCCATTCCCACCTCATTCCTCTCAACCTGGCGCCCATCTGCCCTACCCTGAATCTGCTTCGTGACTTCAACCAGCATACGGCACCCTGTGGCTCCAATTGGGTGCCCGAAACACTTTAGTCCACCGCTGGGATTAATTGGAAATTCACCATCAATAGCGGTGAAACCATCCTTCACCAGTTGGGCGGCTTCACCCTTCTTGCACAGTCCCAAATCTTGCATGTTTAGGAGCTCTGTTATGGTGAAGCAGTCGTGTACCTCGGCAAACCCAATCTCTTTGACTGGATCCTTTATTCCCGCAGCCTTGTAGGCTGCTTGAGCCGCCTTAATAGTTGCTGGTACCTCGGAAAAGTCAAAACTGGGCTTATAGTAGGGGTAAACGGTTTCCACAGCCATGCCATTGCCCTTCAAAACTACAAAGTCGTCCTTGTGTTTGTACTGCTTTGCAATCTCGGGACGCGTAACAATAAGGGCCGCGGCTCCGTCACTCATAGCGCAGCAGTCATACCTGCCCAAGGGTTCAGCAATCATAGGGGCGTTTAAAACATCCTCAATCTTAATTTCTCTTCTGAAGTGAGCCTTGGGATGCGCAACACCATTGTAGTGGTTTTTAACTGCTACTCTTGCTAAATCCTCCTTAGTCCACTCCCAGTTGTGAAACGCTCGTGTGGCCATTAGGGCAAACATTCCTGGGGCGGAAACATTACCGTAGACTGGATGTCCAAATTGGTCGAACCCTGGTAGTCCTTTGGATCCGGCATCCATGAGTTTTTCTACGCCGCAGGCTAGGGCAATGTCTATGTCTCCAGAGTAGACCGCGTAGCAAGCGTTTCGGAAGGCGTCCATTCCCGAGGCGCAGAAGTTTTCCACTCTGGTTGCGGGTTTTCCAAAAATTTTTAGGGGTTCCGTGGCTGTGGCGCCGGACAGTCCTGTGAAGAAGTATTGCACACCCACCCAGATTGCATCTATGTCTTTAGGCTCTATTCCCGCGTCGTTGAAAGCTTCGTATGCTGCGTCAACCATGAGGTCTTCTTGGCTTTTGTCCCATAATTCTCCAAATTTGGTGTATCCCACACCCATAATTGCTATCTTATCCTTAAGTGGAGAAACCATTTTTACTCACCCTTTTTCTATACAATAAGTTGTATTCACACTTATAAATTATTACCAAGCTTCAAAACGGTTCCATCATTAGATTGGAAAACTCAGATACGCTAAAGATTAAAAAAGGGTGTGAAAATTTTTTAGTGGCGAAAACAGTTAAAAATGGTTAAGTGATAAAAATGGGCGCGAGGAAAGAGAATCAAAAAGTGTTTAGACGCCAATGTTACGTGGCTCTGGGCGACAGTATGCTTATAGACTACTATGCTGGTGGACCGGGGTGGGGGGCTGCGTCTCTTCTCTACAAGAACCTAGATGATGCTTATCCCGACTGGAAGGGGAAGGATTTAGCTACCCTCTACCCCGGAATAGGGTTCTACAATCTTACTTCCGATGGGGCGACCACAGACACCGTGCTTAACTGGCAACTTCCCAAAGTGCCCACCGGCGAAAACCAGGCCACCATAATTATCATAACAGTCGGGGGAAACGATCTACTACACCACTATGGAGTGCCCGAAGAGAAGGGTAAAAAACTAAGCTACGAGATGAAGGTGAAGCTCATTAAAATCATATCCTACCTTCAAGATCCCGTAAGATTCCCCAAACCCCCCAAGATATACATTGGGAACATTTATGATCCCTCAGACGGCATTGGAAATCTGGAAAAGGAGGGCTATTCCCGCTGGCCTAATGGGCTAAAGGTGCTCGACCACTGGAATAAAAGAATCGAGGAGGTCGCCCAAGAGAAGGGCTTAACGCTGATAGACATTCACAGACACTTTCTGGGCCACGGAGTAAACTATAACGATCCAAGCGGCAAATACTACAATCCCAAAAATAATACTCCCTGGCTTTGGCTGGTGATTGAGCCCAACTCCCGCGGCGCACACGAAATAAGAAAACTGTTCTGGGAAAAAATATATGAAGACTCTTTGAAATAAACAGCTCTCCGACCCTTTTTTTGAGTTATAGCTCTAATTTTGAGGATTTCTGAATAAATATGAGACTTTTAAAAAATGGTTTGGAACTTGTTTTGAAGCGTTTTTAAGGAAAGGAATAAAAGGAATGAAATTTCTTTTTTTATGGACGGTGGTTTAATGAGTAGGAGTCTCCAGTATCGGAGAAAGATTGATTATGTTGCTTCTATGCTGGGGGATTTACCTCCAAACTTGGATGATCGATACCAGTTTGAAGCTTTATTGTATCGTCTTCACACAAGCATAGAAGCAATAATGAGTATCCTAGCAATGTTGGTTAAAGACCTTGGCTTCAACGTTGGAGACGACTACCTCAATATAGAGAAGTTGGAGTCTGCTGGAATCATCAAAATAGAAATGGCGGACTTTCAGAAAGCTTAACGGCTTAAGAAATGCAATAGTTCACAAATATAATAAATTTGATGAATCCATTGTGCGGGTAGAGTTGGATGAAGTTCTGAGTGGAGTGTTCAATTTTTTGGAGGTAATAGAAAACGTCCTACAAAAAATCGCTGGAGGAGATTAGAAGCGACCTGAAGGCTCTAAGCGGGCTCTGGGTTGTGGTTTACGGAAGCTGGCCTAGGGGAGAAGCCACTCCCCGATCCGATATTGATGTAGCGGTTATCACAAGAACCGAGGACAAAGCGGCTAACCTGAAAACCATGAAAAACCTCCTAGGAAAAACTCCATCAGGCTACGATGTCAGGATTTTCGAAAGCTTCCCCCTACACATAAAGGCGGAAGTCATGTCAAACTATGTGGTGGTCTTCGGAGACCCTCTCGAAATCTCAGAGTACTTCTACTACTACCGCAGGCTCTGGAAAGATGTAGAGCAACGATACAAGGACAACCAGTTCACCAGCTACAAAGAAGTACTCCAAGGAATAAAAAGAAGAAAGATGCTCCAAGGAAAACTAGGAATAGGGTTGTAGTCTACGTGGTCAAAGGTTGACTTGTGGTACAGCTTCTGCAGAATGGCTTCCAGGCATTGAGGGAACGAATGTAGCCAAAGACGTGTTTCAGAAGCGGTGAAGAAACCTCTGATCAAATAATATCCTCAGCAAAGCTCCATAATCTGGAATTTTCTTGGTTAGTTCAAGAACGGACTTTTCTAAGATTTACTCTAATATATAGTAGCTCCGCTCGCAACAAATATTAATGGAATGTGCTTCTTTCCAGTCAACTTAACGGCCTGCTTTCTGACTTCTCCGCGCTCTTCCCCATAACTTACAACCTTCCCCTTCAACAACGGTAACCCACTTATCCCTATACTTCTCTCGCAGCTCGGCGTAGTGCTTTACTACCCAGTCCTTATCCCCCCAAACTCTTTAGGCTCCATAAAAACAACCATTATAAACTTGTGTTTTGGTACTTGAATCTTATTCGTAAACATCCAGGTACATACGGATAATTGGAGTCTGCTGATTTTTATGCTTTCCATTTATATAACCACTGAGAGGTATTATAAGATGTGAAGAGATAAGGGAGCATATTGGATGATACTCTCAGGAAGTTGTCCTACTCCTATAATTGTATTCCCTAAGAAAACACGTTTCTTTTCAGGTTTTATAATGTGCCTCATCACAAGAAAATAAATCAAAAAAGAAAAGATGATAAAAGAGACAAAAAATTCAAACCACTGTTTTGATGATTCTTCCGTATGGGAGGGTCATGTCGTATTCCACGTAGACGCTGGCCGCTAGTTTTTTAGGCTCCAGAATATAGACTGGATCCTCTTTTGACTTCTCGAATTTGATTCTTCCCTCCCCACCCATCATCTTCTTTATTTTCAGCGGATTAGTGGTCAAAAGAACCTTCTTCACGTCTAAACCGGAGCCGTCTCCCCTCAGCATCTGCTTAAACGTCAGAATCGAAGCTTCGAAAGGCATTTCCAGTGGAGCTGAGGGCTCCACAACAGCTTCAATAAATTTGACACCCTTACGTTCAACAGTTCCAGTAACCCTTTCCTCCTCCTGCACCACCTTAATCTCAGCCATCTTTTTTGGAAAGCCCCAAATCTCCCTTCCTGCAGTCAAAGCCTCCTCCGTAGTCACCCACATAAAGGGATTAAACCAGGCACTCACATCACCACACTTAGCCTGCACCATAATGTAAGCCTCATTATAAGGCCCAAGAGGCTCACACTCCGGATACTCCATAACACCCAGAAAAGCCAAAGGCATATCCCCGACCTCAAGAACATCCGGCAAAACCTTCTCAACACTACTCCTCTCAGTCTCATACACTATCAAAATACCACGAGCACCGGGATACCTATATGGAGGCTCAGGATACAAGGGAGCCTGAACAGGAATACTCTTCAAAACACACCACCTCCAAAACAAAAACACAACCCTAAAATAATTGTAAAACAAAAGGTAATTAAGATTTCGAAAAACAACCAAAAATCTAAACTTAAACCAAGATAAATTCCACAAAATCAAATCCCGTATGCAATCTTTACCCACCATAAATACTGGGCTAATCAACGCAGAGACTATACATGGATTTGGGGAGTGCCATATCGGTTAACCTCTTTATATTTGAGGGGTGGTGAAATGAAGAAAAAATTGGGAACCAAAGGATTTGTAGCATTTTTGGTGGCTTTAGTTTTAATGTATTTGGGAGTATACTCTTCTATATTGGTATCTTACTCTTATCCTATGGTTGACCTCATGAAGGCTGCTCTATACTTCTTCTTTCCATTGCTTCCAGCTGTCATTTCTTTTTTCTTTAGAAGTTTCTGGAATTTACGTAGAAATTTCGAATTTTTCGGAGAAGCATGGAGGGTCTTCAAGAATTATATCAAAGAAAGATTCAAACAAAAGAGAGTGAAGGTAATCTCCGTGCCACTGGGCTACATATCCGCAGGAATAGTGCTCGGTTCCTTGTTTAGCCTAATTCTGCTTTTTCAAGAAGAAGCCCCCTCCCTTTCATCTCTTCTCATAGATGTCAGCGTTGGCCTTTTCAACACTTCTCCCCTGCATGTTTACCTTTTCGCTTCTCTGCTCATCTACGCTAACACTCGGATAGTGGTGGGCTTCATCAGTATACTCGCTGTTGCTATGCTTGCTTTTGCCTTCACAGCGTTGGGACTATTTAACGAAAAATTGTTGGAAGACGAATTGAAAAATCTCAAATAAGTGGAAAAACACATCAAAATCACTCATAAGTCTGCACATGTCTACCCTTAAACTATTTAGATTGCAACCCTAAAAATATGGCACTTCTCCTGCTAAAACCCAAAAAAGGAATATAACAGAAATGAGAAATAGTAAATGTTCAAAAAATAGAAAGAGGGATAAGTAGGGTACTCCTACGCTTAAACCACTGAAAACTCCTAACTCAAATTGTCTATGTTCTGCCCAGAATGGTGACCGAGGCCACAGAAGCCGGACCGCCTAGGTTGTGGGCAAGACCCAAAACGGGATCCTTTACCTGTCTACCGTCAGCCCTGCCTTGCAGCTGTTTGGTGATTTCTACCAGCATGCGGCATCCCGAGGCTCCTATGGGGTGTCCGAAGCATTTGAGTCCGCCGCTAGGGTTGACCGGTAACTCTCCGTCTATTGCTGTAACTCCTTCTCGGATTAGTTCTGCACCTTCACCCTTTTTGCAGAATCCCAAGTCCTCGTAGTTGAGGAGCTCTGTTATTGTGAAGCAGTCATGCACCTCGGCGCAGCTGATTTCTTTTCTGGGATCCTTTACTCCCGCCTGCTTGTAAGCTTCCTGTGCGGCTTTCTGTGTGGCTGGGAAGCCTAGGTAGTCGAAGCTGGGCTTGTAGAAGGGCATCACGGTTTCTACTGCCAGTCCATTGCCCTTAACGAGCACGTAGTCATCCTTGTGTTTGTACTGTTTTGCAATTTCGGGGCGGGTTAAAATTAGGGCGGCTGCTCCATCAGACATTGCACAACAATCATATCTGCCCAGTGGTGCAGCAATCATTGGTGCGCTTAGCACTTCTTCGATTTTCACTTCTCTTCGGAAGTGGGCCTTGGGGTGTGCTGCACCATTATAATGGTTTTTAACCGCAACTTTGGCTAGGTCTTCTTTTGTCCACTCATACTTGTGGAATGCCCTCGTGGCTGCGAGTGCGAACATTGCTGGTGCGCTGGCATTGCCATATACGGGGTGGCCAAAGTCTTTTAGTCCGGGTAGTCCTCGGGAGCCGGAGTCCATGAGTTTTTCTACTCCGCATGCCAGCACGATGTCGTAGACTCCGCTAGCTACTGCGAAGCAGGCGTTTCGGAAGGCATCCATTCCCGAGGCGCAGAAGTTTTCCACACGGGTTGCGGGTCTTCCAAAAAGTTTCAGGGGTTCCACTGCAGTGCATCCTGATAGGCCGGTGAAGTAGTAGAATACTCCAACCCATATTGCTTGGACGTCTTTAGGTTCTATTCCAGCGTCGTCAAAGGCTTCGTAGCCTGCCTCTACCAGTAGGTCTTCTTGGCTTTTGTCCCATAATTCTCCGAATTTGGTGTATCCTACTCCCATTATTGCGACTTTATCTTTTATGCTTCCTGGCATTTTTCATTTCACCTTCTTATAAAAATTTTATGTTGGTATTCCTCCTCTTACTGGTCGGCATTTCCAGTAGTAGTGTCTGAAGTAGGCGGATTCGTGTAGCCATCGGAATGTGAGTTCTACGGGCATGTCTATTTTTACTTCGTTGGGTTCACAGTCAGTCATTTCGAGGAAGATTTTTCCTCCGCCGTCTAGGTTTACTATTATTCGGGGTACTGGTGTTACTAGGTATTCTCCTCCCACGAGGTGGTCTAGGGTGAATGTGAAAACTTTTCCGGTTTTGGGCAGTCTTATTTCTTCCCAGTTATCTTTTGTCCCACATTCGAAGCAGACTCTTTGGATGGGGTACTGTATTGTTCCGCAGGCTTTGCATTTCATTCCGTGAAGGTTTAGGATTTTTGCTTTGTCCCGGTAGTATATTACGGTGCTGGTTCTTCTGGAGAACCTTTCTCTCTCTAAAAGTTGTTTGTTTCTTAGGTATTCATTATAGTTTTTGAGGGGTTTCATTGAAAATATGTGTCCCGTTATTCCCCTTTTACCCTTTACTTGTGCAACCTTATCTGTGGTATTTAGTAGAAGGGCGTCTGCTCCGTCTCCAACCCCCACCACAACCATTTTCTGATTTGGCTGCGCCTGCTCCAGGGCTGCCACAAGCATCATGGGGGCTAGGGCAGTTCCAGTATTTCCTATTGAGAAGAACATGGTGTCTTGAACATTTTTTGCGTCGACCCCCATTCTCTTAGCTATTTCTACGGGGGCTCGGGGGTCCGGGGCATACATAATGAGCTTGGACACTGATTTGGGGTCTAACTTGTATTTTTGTGCCAGTCCCATTAAGACTGCGCCCACCTGGTTTGCGAATCCATATATCCCGTCATGTTTGACTTCGAATTCTCTTATGTAAGTGTCTTTGGCTCTCCTCCAGGGACCAGTAAATTCTTCGGATACTGTGTGGAATCCTTCTATGGTGGCTCCCACATCATCTTTAGATAATAGTATGGCTGCGGCTCCGTCTCCCATCTGGAATTCAAACATGCTTTCGGGCTCAGCTATGCGGCAGTCGGAGGCTACAACAAGTATGCTGTTTGCGGTGCCACTCTTTATGGCGTTATAAGCGGCTATCATGGCTGTTGTTCCGGCTCTGAGGGAGTCTGTAAAATCTATGGTTTGAACATCTTTTCTCATGTCTAGGGCTGCTGCTATGAGGGCTGCGCCCTGCTTTTCAGCGTAGGGTGCAGTGGTGGTGGCGAAGTAGACTCCGTCAACTGTTTTGGGCTCAATTTTGTGTAGGCAGTCCCAGCCGGCTTCAACCGCCATGGTTATGCTGTCCTCATCATTATTTGCTAGGGCTCTGCTTCCAGGCACTGGGGGAAAGTCCCAAGCTTTAGCGATCAGTTCCCGACTTAGGCTGTAGAGAGGAATGTAGGCTCCACACGCCTTTATCCCAACCATTTCTCATTTCGCCTCTCAAAATTCTTTCCTTAAGCTAATTATCCTGTTTCTTTTTAGCTTTTCCATTTTCTACTATTTTGGTTGCACACATTGAATTCTTTGGAAATTTAAATCTTGCGTCGTCTTTGAACTTGTTAAAAAATAATTTAAATGTAGGGGAGTAAAGTAGTAAGGGTGGATGTACAGGCATCCTTGATGAAGAACGGAGGATGAGAGATGTGATGAGGACAGAAGCAGAGAACG
>JAHAWU010000214.1 GCA_018383815.1 Candidatus Jordarchaeia archaeon
TGGGCGGAGACGCTAAACGCCTGCCAGAGTGGAGAGGTTCATGCCCTAGGGCAGGTGCTCCCCTGTGAAGCAGGAACCGAACACCACTGGGAGAATGTCCTAGATGGGTAAGTTTCGGACAACGGTAGGTTGGTATTTGATGCAGGCGTAATCATAGAATTATTGTTATCATCAAGTAGGGTGGAAAAGATAAAGAAAGCAGTTCGGGATGAGGAGATACTTCCACACGTTACAGATATTACACTGGCAGAAGCATTGTATATTCTTTGTAGACACATTGGTTGGAAGCCAGCACACGAAAAAGTTACTGGTCTAATTGAATCAGGATACTTTATAGTTGATGATGCAGGACGCATCTTTGAAATTTCAGCGCGGTACAAGTGTGGGCGAAGAATCTCATTGGCCGATTGCTTCACCCTCGGCCTTGCTAAAACATGTTTCCGCACCCGCGCTCTTCGCAGTCAAGGAAAAGGAACTGGTGCATGAGAATGAAAAGACTCCCTTCGATATACGCATCATATTCCTAGAAGACCTACTCTGAAACGGAGTGGAGTGTACACCCCATTTAATATTTTTAAAAACTAGGTTACTGATCTAATTCCAGCCCTCGATGTTTTACACAGAACGATGCTTTCCAAAAGCATGAAAACTTTGCTCTGCATCACGACACTCTAATTTTTAAACTACTCGAGAATCTCTTCTTGCTCTAGAGTAACTCGAACTATCTAGCGAGAAAAGGTATTTTTACTACTTTAACTACTTTATCTACTATGACCACAAAATCTATCAAAATAAGTGAGGAGACCTACAAGAAACTAGTTGAGGTGGCTGGAAGGCTACAGGCTGAATTGAAAAGATCTATCTCCATAGAGGACGCAATAAAATACCTGATGAGAAGGAGGATAAGTGATCTTTCCGGCTCTTGGGACGTTAGCGACGAGGAGGTTCAAGAAATAAAACAGTCTCTGAGGAAGGGGTGGAAGGCATGGAGACGTTATGTTTAGACACCGACATTCTAATAGATTTCTTGAAGGCAGGATTAGAGGTAGAATTGAGCAACTCGAAGAAGAGTTCCAGCTTACCACAACCACAATAACTCTGTTTGAACTATACTACGGTGCATACAAAACAAAAAGGAGGGAAATGTGAAAGCCGTAGATGAGCTGGCTTTGAGGCTTGAAGCATTCAGGTTTACTGACAGGTCGGCAAAACTATCAGGTAAGGTAATGGCTGAGTTAGAGGAGAAGGATCAAATTGTGAATTTCAGAGATGTCATGATCGCGGGAATACTACTGGAAAACGACGCCAAATTCTATACTAAGAACGTGAAAAATTTTGAAAGAATCAAAGGAGTAAAATTACATCGAGACTAGCCCAATTGAAGCTCATTGAAGGGAAACGAGCCAACACCTACTTTGCCCATATTTTATTCGTCGAGGTTTTGCTTCCGCCTTTTAAATCAGTATAAACCACTGCATACCACTATGTGCGAATTGCCATTTTCTTGATGTACTCAAACAATGTATTGAAATTGATGGTCTGGGTAAGTGGGGCGTTTATATACTTTTTAGCCGACCTATTATTGTGAAAAACTCGAAAAAGGCATGAAAACTGTGGAGGGAGAGGTATGTGTCCCCGGAGGTATTCAAGAATCCCTATAAGCAGATACTTGGGTGATGGTGAGTCGATTAGTGAGCAGCTGGAAAATGTTAATGTAGTGTCAGTTTATCGGTTAGTGGTGCATCCGAATTTTAGTCCTATTGATGTGAATGTTCGATTCATATTGGAGGAGGGTTGGGGTGCCGCTGACCGGCTGCGTTTCTGGACAGACATGGGTGCAGAGATAAAGGAGGATCAGCCGTTGGCCCTGGTTCTGTCTCCTCTTTTTGAGCCTAGTTTGATTATTAGACGCTATGTGCCAGGGGAGAATGTGCTTCTGCATGTTCACATCAGTCAGGAGGGTGAGATTGAAATTCTGTGTAATGATCGCGACTTTGCCTGGCGTTATCCTAGAGGTTTATTTCTCCATTGTCCTCCCTCCTTTCACACAGAAGAAGAACTTGAGATCCACGAGGAATGGAGCAGGGATCCCCGAGTGTACGCCATGTTTCTGGGTATGCTTCACAGTGCACAGGGCTGGCATCGCACTAGATTCCACTAAACTATCTTTTTGATACAACTTTTTGTGATGAGAGAATATTCAAATTCTATTTCTTTCTTTGGGGATTTTGGGGGCTTGGTAGACGTGAGTTTTCTTCTGTGCTTTTTAGCCAAGTTGGTGAAAAGTTTATTTAGCTCTCAATTAAGGTAATGTGTGGTGAAGAGTGATGGATAGGGATAGCCTTATACAGAAGGTTAAATCGTTGCCTGAAGACAGTATTAAAGAGGTCATGGACTTTATAGAGCAGTTAGAGAAGAAAAAGAGGAAAACCGGGGAGAAGAAAAAGGAGAAGAAAGACCTCTTAGAAAACGTGATAGGGATTTGCGAGGGCCCCCCTGACCTGGCGGGTAGGCATGATAATTATGTCTATGGCTAAACTTGTTTTCGTGGACACATGGGCCTGGCTGGCTTTGGCTAATCGGAATGATTCAAATCATAAACGCGCCGTTAAAGAATACAAAGAAATAAGAAGGGAGGGGTACCGACTGGTAACCTCCGACTACGTGCTTGACGAGGTGATAACAGCCCTCTTTAGAAATGTTGTTTTCGCCACCGCAGTTCAATTTATAGAGGCTCTATACTCCATGATAGAAAACGACCTGTTAGTGTTAGAGAGAATCCTAGAGGAAAGATTTAGAATTGCCTGGCAGCTGAGGAAAAAACTGCAGGATAAACCGAATATCTCATTTACAGATTTAACATCCTTTGTCTTGATGCAGGAGTTGAAAATAACCAAGGCCTTCACCGGCGATGCTGATTTTGAGAAAGTAAATCTAGGATTTGAGATAATACCAAAATAAATATGCTGGTTACTGTGCACTTTGGCATATGTTCATAATTTGATTGTGAGTATTGGTCTGCCTCGATACTGTTGATTTATCCATAAGATCTGACTTGAATTGACTTTATAGTTCTAAATTGAGAGTACATTACAACGAATCTGGCAACTGGTAGAAGAAAAAGAGATATTCCGCTCCAATGAAGCTTGCTCCGACTTAAGGACAAAAACCGACAACATTTATAAATGAACCTACAGATACCGGTCGACAACATAACCAATGCGGAACCTGCAGAGTAATCACAGCAACCAAGGGAATACACCTTCAAACGCCTCAAAAAAGTTATGAGAAAGATTACCAAAATTTTAGAGAGCTGAAGAAAAAAATTAGAAGGTTGAGGACGCTCAGGGGTGTTAGGCACTGATGAATACTAATTGTTGATGTCTGTTTCAGTGTCTGTGACTGCCGCATGGAAACGATATCTTATTTTAATGCATTTTCTAGATTTGTGAAATAAAATGCTTTTCTTGTTCTGACTTTTTACTGCTTCTTCCATACAATATTCGAGGAAAAAGATTTGACCAAAAGACTTTTTAGATATAATGTTGGCATATTTTGCTCTGAAATCCAACAGGTAAAATAAAGACAAGTTCTTTAGGAGGCACTAATATTAAGTTGAATTGTGGAGGTAGCTGAATGGGGGAAACAAAAGACGATTTTGCTTGAGGAATTAAAGGCTTTAAGAAGTAATCTCCTACATTAAGAAGCATATGATAGATGTGGATAATCTTTTAACGAGGGAAGAGGAATTGATGTTAGGGGAGAAGAAGGAGTTTAGAGGGGGAAGGACTGTAAAACTTTGAAGAGGGATCAAGGGTGAGCTTAGATTCAACTGAGTACTAGAGCCTACGGGTATAGTAATTCGAAAAGTTTTTGAATCATTCTTCTGTGGTAATGATTATGGGGAGAAAGGGTCTCGTGTTGCGTGAAGTACCATTGTTTTTGTTGGATGCTGAGATTAGAAGGGTTGAGGAGAATGATGCCGACCCGCTTGTGAACCCCGTTCACTGGC
>JAHAWU010000078.1:0-14636 GCA_018383815.1 Candidatus Jordarchaeia archaeon
TACTTTTTTAAGTAGGTTTATTAGGTTGTTGAAAATTTTTCAAATTAACAGTTTAAAATTATAAAAAATTCATTATAATATATAAAGAAATTGAAAAAATGAAAATTGTACAACACAGCATAGAAGGTGTTAGTTTCTGGGTGGCGATACTTACAACCTCCAAAAATTTTAAGTTAGAAAAAAAGGATTGGATAGCAAAACACCAAAATTTTTACCAAGACAGGCATGTTAAATAGATGAGTAATAGAGGACTGCCAAAAATGAAAATAATAGTTTGTGTTAAACAGGTGCCCGAAGTCACCGAAGTTAAGATAGATCCCAAGACCAATACACTAATCCGGGACGGAGTTCCCTCCATTGTTAATCCGTTTGACGAAATTGCTGTGGAGGAAGCAGTAAGGTTAAAAGAAAAACACGGGGGAGAAGTTACAGTGATAACCATGGGTCCACCGCAAGCCAGACAGGCACTCTTAAGATGCTTGGCGATGGGTGCAGATAAAGCAATTCTGCTCACGGATAGAGCGTTCGCTGGTTCGGATACTTGGGCCACCGCCTACACCCTTGCCCAAGCCATTAAAAAAATGGAGTACGATTTAATACTATGCGGAGCAAGGGCAATTGACGGCGACACCGCTCAAGTGGGGCCAGAACTGGCTGAGAACCTGGGAATAACACCCATCACCTATGCAAAGAAAGTTGAAATTGACCCCGAGAAAAAAAGGATAACAGTCCATAGAGAAACTGAAGAGGGCTACGAAGTCATTGAAAGCCGCCTGCCAGTCCTCCTAACCGCTATTAAAGGCTTAAATGAACCAAGAATCCCAGCACTCAGAGAAATAATGCTTGCCAAAAAGAAAGAGATTAAAGAACTCAACCTTGCAAGCATAGGAGGAGATCCTCAATCATACGGTTTAAGTGGCTCCTTCACAGAGGTCGTGCGAATATTCACCCCAAAACAAAGAGGGGGCGGAATAATCATCAAAGAAGAGGATCCTGCACTCGCCGCCAAAAAACTAGCCCAACTACTACTCGAAGAGCCCATCATAAAGAAGCTCAAAGAAAAGGTGAAATAAAAAAATGATTCGAATCTTAGTGGATAAGTGTACTGGTTGCAAGCTCTGCGTCTCAATATGCCCATTCGGTGCAGCTGAAGTAGTTAACGAAAAGGCTCAAATAACAGCGGCTTGCACGCTTTGTGGGGCCTGCGAAAAATCCTGCCCCGCCCAAGCTATAATTATTGAAAGACCAAAACGCGCAGAAATAAACCTAACAGAATACAAGGAAGTATGGGTGTACGCCGAGCAAAGCGATGGAAAAATAAAAAACGTGGCACTAGAACTGCTTAGCGAGGGCAGAAAACTAGCAGACAAGCTGGGACAAGAACTCGCAGCAGTCCTTATTGGAAAAAACGTGTCCCACCTAACAGACACTCTTATCGCTCAAGGTGCAGATAAAGTCTACCTAATCGAGCACGAGCTCCTTGAAAGATACAATAGTGACGCCTATACCGCAATGCTCACCGCAGTCATCTCCAAGTACAAACCTTCCATAGTGCTATATGGAGCCACCCTCAACGGCCGCGACCTAGCACCCAGAGTAGCTGCCAGACTAAAAGTCGGCTTAACCGCAGACTGCACAGGCCTAGACATAACAGACGACGGCCTACTCCTGCAGACCCGCCCAGCGTTTGGCGGCAACATTATGGCTTCTATTCTCTCGAGGTATACGCGACCCCAGATGGCTACTGTTCGGCCCAATGTTATGAAAAGGATGCCACTTGATCCCAGTAGGAGGGGTGAAGTGGTTAGGGTTGAGGCGAATATTAATCCCAGAATTATTAGGGCTAAGATTGTCGATGTGGTTAGGGAAGTTTCGGAGGGTGTTAATCTGGAAGAGGCGGACATTATAGTTTCGTGTGGACGTGGAATTGGTAAACCAGAGAACATACCTTTGGTTGAATCTTTGGCTAAGACTCTCAACGCTGCTTTAGGCTGTTCAAGACCTGTGGTGGATGAAAATTGGCTGCCCCATATGCATCAGGTAGGTCAAACTGGTAAGACGGTTGCGCCCAAACTCTACATTGCAGTGGGAATTTCAGGTATGATTCAGCACCTTGTAGGCATGCAGACCTCAGACATAATCGTAGCCATTAACAAGGATCCAGAGGCCCCCATCCTAAAAATAGCAAACTATGGCGTTGTGGGAGACCTGTTCAAAATAGTTCCGGAGCTGGAAAAAGAATTGCGTAGGGGGCTTCAAGGAGCCTGAGAAATCTTATTTTGTTAATTTCCAAGACGGTAAATGTGTTAGAAGGGGTTCCAGAAAAAAATTAGCCGTTTTACCTATTCTTTTCTTTTCAGGTATGGTAGTGTTTTTCATTTGCCTTTTAGTAGTTCACCGGCAATTCTTAATTTTTGTATTTCGTTGGTGCCTTCATATATTCCTACTATTTTTGCGTCTCTGAATATCCTCTCAATGGGGTAGTCTTTGACGTATCCGAATCCGCCGTGAATTTGTAGAGCCATGTTTGCGGCTTTCATAGCAATTTCTCCTCCTGCTAGTTTTGCCATGGCCGCCTCCATAGAAATTCTTTCGCCCTTGTCTTTAAGATAAGCTGCCTTGTATGTTAGTAGGCGGGCTGCCTCTATTTCTGTGGCCATCTCAGCCAGCATCCATTGTATGGCTTGGAATCTAGCTATGGGTTGGCCGAACTGAACCCTCTGCTGAGAGTATTTTAGTGCTTCGTCAAAGGCTGCTTGGGCCACTCCCACGCCTTGAGCTGCGATGCCGATTCTCGCTTGGTCGAGTGTTATCATACCCACCTTATATCCTTCGCCCACTTTGCCCAGCACATTTTCTTTTGGGATTCTGCAGTCTTCGAAGGTGAGGGACTTGGCGGTTTCTGAGCAGTGTATTCCCATCTTTCTCTCGGGCTTTCCAATTTTGAGTCCTGGGGTGTTTCTGTCAACTATTAGTACGCTTATGGGTTTCCTCTTGGCATCGCTGGTTGCGCCGTCTGTTACTGCGAAGACTAGGAAAACTCCAGCCACTATTCCGTTTGTTATCCACTGTTTTGAACCGTTTATAACCCACTCATCTCCATCGAGTACTGCTGTGGTTTTCACGTTTGAAGCGTCGCTGCCGGCTTCCGGCTCGGTTAGGGTGAAGGCTCCAATGATTTCTCCTTTGGCAAGTTTTGGGAGATACTTTTTTTTCTGTTCCTCTGTGCCGAAGTGGTTTATTGGCCAGCAGCATACTGAGTTGTGAACGTGAATTATTGTTCCGATGGAAGCCCATGCGCGGGAAAGCTCCTCTATGAGAATTGCTGCGCTGATACTGTCTACTCCCGACCCTCCATATTCGGGGGGGATTGTTGCTCCCAGGAAGCCTAGGTCCGCCGCTTTTTTTATGACTTCTTTGGGAAATTCGCCTTTTTCCTCTGCTTCGTCGGCTATAGGTATTAGTTCCTTTTGAGCAAATTCCTGAACAGTCTGTCTTATCATTTCCTGTTCTTCGGTTAGGTCAAAATTCATTTTTAAATCACACCTCTAAGCTGCGTTTGAAGGTTAATTGTACAAATACTGTTCGAATGTATTCTTCACAAGTCTCGAAATTCTATATTATATATTTAATCTGCAAAAATTTTTAAGCATAAGCAAAAGAATGAAGCTTAAACCCATTATAAATTTTACTGACAAAAGTTATCTGAACCAGCTTTAAACCATCTCCCCTCCGACAAACGCTAATCCAAGAAAGATAAATGAAAAGGTGAGAGAGGTTTAAGAGGGTTTAAATCCTAAAATCACCCTATCGCCTCTCTTAATAAATTCTGCAATCATTCTAGTACCTATTTCTATTTTTTCTGGGTTCTTAGCATCTACAAGAATGAGTCCACTTATAGTTGGTCCGGAATCCAGTTTGACTATGCCATACACATATGGGTTGTCTCTCGAGTGCCCCGCATTCAGCATGTGTGTTGGAGCCACAGCTATTGAGGTAAAGGCTATCAGTTTTCCTTTGCCCTCAAGTTCCACCCACTCCAGATTTGACTTTATGCACTTGGGGCATAATGGTCTGGGAGGCAGGTATATTTCGTTGCAGTCCCTGCACTTGGTGCCCATAATTTTCTTTTCTTTGAGAAAGTTGTAGAAAGATTTTACAGAAGCTTCGGGAACCAACATTTTTTTACCTCCTGTAAATGTGTACCGCGCAGGTGGCTCCTGTTCCACCCACATTGTGGGTGAGCCCCAGCTCTACGCCAGGAACTTGTCTTGGGCCCGCCTCACCACGGAGCTGTTTCCAAATCTCGACTGCTTGAGCTGCCCCGCTTGCGCCAACGGGATGTCCTTTAGATTTTAGTCCTCCGGAGGTGTTTATGGGTTTTTCTCCGTCGCGTGCTGTTAACCCCTCCTCTGCGGCTTTTCCCCCTTCGCCTGGTTTGAAGAATCCTAGGTCTTCGGTTGCCACTATTTCTGCGATTGTGAAGCAGTCGTGGACTTCAGCCAATTGTATATCTTTGGGTTCCACACCCGCCATCTTGTATGCCATTTTTGCTGCTTCCCTAGCTGAGATTAGGGATGTGATGTCAAGTCTGTTGTGCAGGGCGAATGGAGCGCTTCCTTGACCTGTGCCTATTATATGTATGGGGGTGTCGGTGAATTTCTTGGCCACCTCCTCTGCGGCTAGGAACAATACTGCTGCGCCATCAGTTATGGGCGAACAGTCGTAGAGTCTTAGTGGCCACGCCACTATGGGATTTGAAACGGGGTCTTCAAGGAAGTCCATTTCGTCCTTCCAGGAGGGGACAGGCTCTCCCTTTTCTTTTAGTTTCGCTATCCTCTTTTCCATCAGCTCCCTTATTGTTACGGGAAACTGCGCTTTGGGGTTCAGTTTTCCGTTGTTATGGTTTTTAATGCCCACCATTCGGAGTTGTTTTATAGTTGTTCCATATTTTTTCATATGTGCTGTGGCTATAGTTGCGTATAATCCCGGGAAGGTGGCTCCCGCTGGAAACTCGTATGAAACATCGCTAGCCGCGGCAAGTGCATCAGTTACTCTGGAAGTTGGAAGATCAGTCATTTTTTCCATTCCAGAAACACACACCACGTCATGTAGCCCGGAGGCAATGGCTAGTATTCCCGCTCTTATGGCGACGCCGCTGCTGGCGCAGGCTCCCTCCGTTCTGGTTACGGGTTTGGGTGTTAAGCCTACCCAGTCAGCCATCAGGGGGCCATTGTGTCCCTGTCCCTCAAAGATGTCGCTTGAGAAGTTTCCTAAGAACATGGCCTCGATATCTTTGTTATCGATTCCCTTGTCTACGGAGTTTATTGCATCAACGTATGCTTCTACGAATAGTTCTCTTCCAGTTTTATCGGGGAATGCTCCAAATTTTGACATCCCCGCTCCTATGAGCGCTACTCCTCTTGCCAGTTTGCCCATTTTTTTATCACACCACTATTAAACTTATTGAGGACGGCTTTACCAGTATAAACATCAGATTTATAATCTTTTCACTAAGTTTCAGCAAAAGTTTTAGGATTGATGTAAACTGGCATGACTAGACTGGACCAATTCTTTACGGTTTGGTTATTTTTATAGCGATTTTTAGTGGGTGGTTTTTCAGTTGAATGTGTATTTTTTGGTTTGGGGTGGCCTGTAAGGGAGGTATTAAAGCCTCAAGTCTAGGGCCTAATTAGGGCAGTTAATCTGAACAGTTTGTTGTATCAGAAATCCATAAAAATATTTATTTTGTGCTGGCTTGTGTTGAGCCGTTTTTTGCTAGTTTATTCTTCTGTTTTTCTATTTCCGCGATTTTCTTTTCATACTTCTCTTTGAGTTTATTGTACATAGCAATGTCTATTTTTCCGGAAATCCAACGTTTTTTCAATTCTTCCAGTAGGATCCGGTTTGCCTCCTCCTGGCTGTCTAAATCTTTTAGTTCTTGACTCTTCTCAGGAGCAGGAGGTGTTATGGTGGCTTCTTTTTTGGCTTTCTCTGCCACTTCGGCTCCATAGCTTATTAACCTGTATTTGGTTTTGGTGCTTTCCAATTCTTCTTTTAACTCATCAATATCGCTTTTTTCCTCAGCCCTTCTATAATAAGGAGGTTCCCCTCTTAGAGCGGCCTCGCTTACTAGAGTTGGCGTCTCAGCCTTTTCCATATCTTCCCAGCGATAGATCCCTTTTCTACTAAGGTCGCCAGTCTCTAATTCCGATGCTCTTTCAGTTGCCCTTTCATATGTATTTACGTCCTCACCATACTTCACGGGAACTCTTACGAGTGGTTTTTCGGGCGCTTCCTTAAAATAGGGGGGGCGATATTCCTCGGTGGTGGGGGTGGGTGGGGTTCTTACTTCGTACCTCCTCGGCCTTGTATCCTGTGGTGTTCTTGGCACTGTTCCTTTTCTACCAGATTCCAAAGCGCAGAAGGTAACTAGTCCCAAAAAGAGTATAAGGAATGCCAGCGGCCAGAGGGCAAAAAGTAAACACACTGCAAATCCCAAAATGGTTAAACAGAGCACCAATCCCGCTCCAGTACTTCTACTATCTCCCATAATAATCCCTAAGAATATTCCACATACCGCCAATAAAACTCTTTCTTTTAGAGCAGCTCAGTTAAATTTGTTATAGATAAGAAAATAGAGAGCCTTCACATGTTCTTATTATGTTTAAGTGGAAAACAATCTATAAATGTGTGAGTCCCGATTTAAGTAGGTTAAGCACATCATATGAGAGGAACAGTAAATGAGTAAATTGATCCCACTAATAAAAGAATTAATATCTACCCCCGGAGTTTCCGGTTTTGAAACCGAAATAGCTCAACTCATAGTTTCCAAAATTGAGAACTATGTAGATGAAGTTAAAGTTGACCGACTGGGAAATGTTTTGGCCCAAGTAAAGGGAAAGGGCGCCGCAAGGGTTCTAGTTGACGCACACATGGATGAAGTGGGGCTTGTCGTAAAAGCCATTGACGATAAGGGATTCATAAGATTTGAAGTTTTGGGAGGAATAGATAACAGAGTTCTTCCAGCGCAGAGAGTCATCATTCACACCAGAAAAGGAAAAATTAAAGGCAGCATAGGAATCATCCCGCCACACTTCACCACGGGTAAGGAGCGAGACAAAGTGATTCCAGCCGAAAACTTGTTCATCGATATTGGGGCGTCAAGCAGGGAAGAGGCCATGGAAGCAGGAGTGAGGGTGGTCGACCCGATAACTCTCGACAGAGGACTGGATGAACTTTTAGGAAGCCGCATCTGTGGTAAAGCCTTCGATGACAGGATAGGTTGCCTTGTGGCAATAGAATCCATAAAGAGGCTAAAAGACCAGAAAATAGCAGCAGACTTACTCTACTCTTTCACTGTAGAAGAAGAAAGAGGGCTAAGAGGAGCCACGGTATCCGCCTACAGCCTAAAGCCAGAAATCGCATTCCCAGTGGATACCACAGGCGCAGCAGATTTCCCAGGGGTAAAGCCCTACACTACAACCATAGAATTAGGAAAGGGGCCAGTAATCCGAGCAGTGGATGTGAGATTCGTCTCAGATAGGCAGCCTAGAGAGATGCTAATTGAAACCGCTGAAAAAATGGGCATCCCCTACCAACTAGCAGTAGCTATGGGCTCCACAGACGGAGCCGCAGTACAGCTCGCACGTGAAGGAGTCGCCACCTGCCCTCTATGTGTACCCTTAAGATATACACACTCTCCAGTAGAAATAGTAGACTTAAAAGACATAGAAAACACTATAAAACTTCTCACAGAAACACTCAAATCCGTAACCTAAAAAAGGAAGAAATGCAACCTTCGAAAATTCATCTAAGCTTCATAGTTTATGCATCCAAGTAACCATTCTCAGCCTTTTGTAGAGAAAACCAGATGCCCACAACCCCCTTTTTTAACTTTCACGGTTAGGTTCTCTTCCAATACCCGGAAGCTTAAATCCACAATACGCATAAATCCAAGCTTAGAAACAAAAAAAGGGAATAGAGATTTGTATGAGAAGAACGGCGGCTTTTAGGCTAGCCCAACGCACCTTATGTTAGGGAAGGATTCTTTAGGATCACCATTCATAAAGGTAGAACAGTTTGGAAGACTATGTGGCCCATTGGAGTATTCAGGTATAAGCTTTCAAGAATCTTCCAATCTGTTTGTAGGGAAGGGTAAATAATGTTTCAAGTTACTTTTTCTCTCTTGACTTCAAATATAACAGTGCCTCCGCCACCGCGTTCTGGACCTGGGTCTATGCACTGAAGGTATTGGGTTTCTGCGCTCATCCAGTCTTCCTTGGGCAAGTCTTTAGATAGGGCGGGGAAGAGGGGAATAAGGCCGGCCAAAGCATAGATGCAGAGGCTTTTTGCGGTGTCCAGAGTGAGGTTTTGGCCGTCTTCCACAATGAAGCGGTCTCCCACCTTGTGAATATCACAGTGGCCCTTAACCTCTTTAACAGTGACTATAACACGATACACTTCTAATTCACCTCTAATCATAGAAATGCCGAGAACGGTCTTATTACAGTTTCCGAAAAATGGGGGAAAGAAAAAGAATAATTTGTTGTTAGGGGAGGGTTAGAATCCAAATAGGCGCTCAGAATTTTTGTGCAGCCATTTTTCCTTTACTGAGTCTTTAAGGGGGAGTTTTTTTACTTCTTCGATGCATAGGTCGAAGGGCATTAATGGCCATGAAGTTCCAAATAGTACCCTGTCTTGGAGTAGGCTGTTGCCATATGTTATTAGGGGTTCCCAGCCTGTACCCGGCATACCAAGGTATTTGGGGTTTATGGTGGTAATGTCTGTGTAGACATTGGGGCGACGCCACATCACACCTATCAGCTCAATTACCCATGGCCACCCCGCGTGTCCAGCTATTATTCTTAGCTCAGGGAAATCCAGACACACTCTATCCAAGTATAGGGGACGGCCGAGATCCATTCTTCTTATGTGTGACCAGCTCATGGAAGTGTGTAGCCAGACTATCATGTCTAGCTCGTCACACTTGGAGTATATGGGGTAATACTTTTTGCTGCTGGAGTAAAGATTATGAACGAAGGGCCTCATTGCTATGCCTATAAGACCGCTATCGTAGGCTTTCTGCACTTGCTCCACGGCCCTTTTGCCCTTGTGAGGATCTGCACCCCCAAAGCCCTTAAACTTGTCAGGGTACTCCTTTACCAGCTGAGCTATGTGGTCGTTTAGAACTGGCTTTCCAGTGTTGGTTTCCTCATCCATAGCAAATAGAACACAGTGGTCGATGCCCAAGCTGTCCAACATCTCTACGAATTTTTCCATGGGCATAACCATGTCCTCTGGCTTGAAGGGGGGCTTTATTTTAGCGATGTCATCGATGTTTCTGGGAACGGTAAAGTCTTCGCCCAAAAACCTTTTTCCAAAAAGTATCATGTAGCCGTACTGAACCCGAGGTATTTCTAAATTGTATTTCATACATTCCAATGTTGGGGGAAAGACCAGGCAATCTATGACCAAGGCCACCACACTCCCAAAATCTGAAAGTTTTGAACGCTACCCACCTACTTTTGGTAGATACTACTTCTTTTCTTTTGTTAAATCTTCTATTCTCACGATTTTATGTGTCACTTGGTCCATGGAGGGAACTACCACCTGGCCCCACTCAATCTCGGACTCCAGACCCAATTTTTCTTTGATTCTCTGACGTAGGCGTTCCCGGAGTTCTTTGCGGTCCTTAGTCTTCTTCCTATCATATTCTGCTACAATCTTTAGCTTATCCATCTTTTGGGAATACTTCTGGATTTTGAAAATGGCTTCCTCGGTTTCTGGAAACTCCTCAAAAATAGTGCGCACATCAAAAGGTACAATGGTTTTACCTGCGACTTTAATCTGCCAATCCGCACGCTCAATTATTGTAACCCTAGGATGTGTTCTTCCACACACGCAGGAGTCATAGTACATGTCAACCAAATCCTCCATGTCAAACCTCAAATAGGGTGTGCCCTTCGTTGCAATATTTGTGGTAACCTGTTCACCCCGCTCAGCACCCAGAATCAACTCTCGGGTTTCAGGATCAATTAGTTCTGAGAGAACCAAGTCCTCCCAAAGATGCCCGCCGTCACACTCGGGGTAACAGCTGTCTACGGGCCAAACTTGGGATTCTCCGCCTCCAGCGTAGAAGTGAACCTCCGCGTTGCAGAAAGCCTTTTCTTTAAGTCTTTTCCTTGTTAATGGCGTTAGCACCTCGGCGCTGATTAGAATCTTTTTGATGCCTGAGAAAAGCTCAGTGGGTTCCTCGCCCATCTTGATGGCTTCCTGAATCATGAGTTGGGTGAAAGTTGCCGGCAAAACTAGAAAGTCTGGTTTAAAGTATTTTGTCAGAACAGCTGCTCTTTGGGCGAAGGGGCCAATTGAGGCTCCAATGACCATCATCTGCTTTACTCCCATTCTGTTGCAGGCTACTACTAGGTTGGAAGGTGACCAGTGCCAGTTTCCAAATTGTTGGATGACTTTGGTTCCCGGCCGAAAGCCAACGGCCCAGAATGAGCGGGAAAGATTCTCTATCATGAGTATTAAGTCTTCCCTAGTTCTTCCCCCGAATGTGGGTACTCCAGATGTTCCTGTGGATACCCAAATCATTAGTTTTTTGGATGGTACACAGTTCACCCCGCCGAAGGGGTTCTCTGGCGAAACGTCTTTTCTTATGTCGTCTTTTTGTATTATGGGTATTCTTTTTTGGTAGTCTTCCAGGGATTTTATGTCTTCTGGTGTTACTCCTGCTTGACTGTATAACTTGCGGTAAAACTGGGAGTTCTTATATACATAGTCCACTTGTGAAATCAGCCTTTTTAGTTGGAGCTGTTTTAGCTCCTCTTTGGGCATTGTTTCTATGTTGGGGTTCCAATATTGTTTGTAACTTTCCACCTTTATTTTCCTCCTATAAATTGTAGTTTGGAGGTATTATTCGGGCGTGTGTTCTTCCGCAGGGACATTTTTCGAGGGTTAGCGTGGCTTCGATGTCTATTTGGTATCTTATTAGGGGAGTGGCTTCTGCGAATAGGTTTGTTATGGTTAGCATTCCCTTCTGTCCCGGTTCCAGTGGTTCTCCGGTGTCTTTTTCAGTGATTTCTACTATAAATCCATCCTCCCAGACATGCAGTCCCTTGTGCTCTGGGCAATCCATAGCATAAAATAGGTTGTCTTGGACATCCAGCATTGAATACACTTCAGCGCCCCATTTGTCTTCAAGGGTCTTTCTCTCTGTAGCGCTTGGTGTAGTTTTGTCTTCTCTTACAATTATTTGTTGGTATCCTAACTGTTTAGGGTTGCCCTTTTCTTTGTTTATTATGTCCTCCATGAACATTAGAGCAGCCTTATTGGTGTAGACTGCGGTGGGTTGGAAGTATCTGGCGGTGTGTATGGTTCTCGCCATGTCCACAACTATTATTTCTAGGGGAATCACGTTTAGTTCTAGTATTTCACCTACGTTTGGGGGAGTCGCAGCTCCGAACATGGGGGAAAAATATGCGAAGTTTAGGGGCTCCCACCCATTGCATTGGACTTGAACTGTGTCACCGTTTTTAATTCCTACCATTATGCACTGTCGAATTAGGTGTTCAACCACCACTGCATGATCCGAATAGGTTATCGCGGTTCCCACTGGGGCTCCTTTTATGGGGAATTCGGGAGGGCTTAGGGGATAAAGGATTTTGTCCATTGTTGTGCACAGTCTTCCTCCGAAGATGTCTTTGGTGGCTTCCACGTCCTCCTCAAGCTCGGCTCGGGTTGTTACTGGGACCTGTTTAAGGTCTTCCAGGGTGTTAACTTCTTTTATACTACTGCGTATTTTTTTCTGGTAGAAGGGGGAGTTCCAGTAAACGTGTTTTAGCTGAGATTTAAGCTTTAACTCCTGTATGGCGTTTATTTGTTTTCGCTCCGCAAACTCTATGCTGTTCCAAAAAGCATTCTTTACCGTTTTCAGCACTACACTCACATCCTCACAAAATATTTTCTAGAACTCACATTTTTTATTTTAGTCTGGCGGTAACATTAATGATGCTTTCCGCTTTTAGCTCTAATAATAACAAAGTTATATTTAAGAGTTTATACAAAAAAATAAAATTGCGGGCCTTTTGAGGAGAAAAGGGTTTTTAGAAGTGTAGATCAAAAATATTTTCGTTAGTGTTCTATTACAATGCCATAAATTTTGAAGTTTAGTTTTTTGTAAAGGTTTCGGGCGGGAACATTATTCTCGTATACCTTCATTTGGACTTCTTTTATTCCGTCTCTTTTGAATTTGTCTAGGAGGGTTAGTAGGAGGGTGGTTCCTATGCCCAGTCGGCGGTATTTTGGAGATACCCCTAGTTGAACTGGTATTCCGGTTTTTCCTCGGGTTTCAAACATTAGGAAGCCGGCCATTTCTCCGTTGTACTCCGCGATGAGCGTTTGTTCTAGGGGCCACTTCTCAGCGAAGTCCATGGTCATTTCTACGAAGGGGTCTGGGCCGTGGCTTAGGGATTCGTTTACTAGGTTTACGTATTCGGGGAGTTCATTTTTTTTAAGGTATCTCACTTTAACATTCTTGTTTATGTATTCTAATGGTAGGTTTTTTAGGTCGTGTGACATGTAATAGTATATTTCGCCTCCTCCATAGGAGCTCATAGCAGTTTCCCCTTTCATCTTTGACCGAATAAGCCAGGAGGTACCCCAGAGGAAATTATGGTTGTTCTTTCAACTTCTCTAAATCCGAGCTTGTCCCTTAAAATGAGTAGAGTTAAATCGTTTTCATCCAAAACTTCACAGGTTACTATGTCCACCTTGTGAGCTTTAAAGCAATTAAGAATGCTTTTGAGAAGGGCGGTTCCCACGCCTCTTCTTCGATACTTTTTTATTACTCCAAACTCTGCTATGTAGCCGAGGCGACCTTTTTTTGTGTCTGCCACGGTGCATAGTCCCATTCCCACTGGGGTGCCGTCAATTTCTGCAATAAAGGAACATTCGGTGCTCACCTTTTTTAAGAAGTCCTGTGTTATTTCGGCGAAGTCTCGAAACTCCTTCATGGTCTCATTATGCAGCATTGCCAGGGTCTGCGCGTCCTTCTCGGGATCGTATCTCCTCACCTTCACATCATTGGGAGGGTTAAGGTCAGGAATTTTCTCAATTTCCAGCTCCAATGTTACATAAGTGAGTGACACTGGCCCCCAGCTAAACCAGTAATTCATCAAGCTCTCCTCCTATACTCTTATTTATTTGGAGAGCGTCTATAATAAAAGCTTTTTCTTTATAAAAAACAAAAAAGGGATAAATCGTCTAAAATACTCATCGAAAGGTTAAGATTTAATGCTTCCAATTACAGGGTGGTTAAAAAACTAGGTAGTGTCATTATTTTATTCGCTTTAACATCTTGCGCATCGCTAACGGTTTGAATTGAGGCAAAAACTCATTTTATCAGTTCCCAAGCCGAAAACTTTCATTAACTCCCCACAAGATATCACAGAAAAAACCCCCCGTAAATGAAGCGAAGACACCACCAAAAACTATTTTTAGGGATTAAAAAGCCAAAAAAGGCTTAGTCTACTTTTACTCTCCTAATTCGGAATGGGGGAGTGGGTTTTATTCGGTATTTTCTCATGATTTCGAAGGGAAGTTCCGGGTTTATGAGCATTTCTTTTAAACCGGGAACATGCGCGGCGCCTGTGACGACAAGTATTTTGAAGTTTTTTAGGCCTTTATCGAGGTAACTCTTAATGATGTAGTGAATTCTTGCTGCCATAAGCGCGTTTCTCTGTTCAATGAGAACATTCCAGAGACTGGGAAATGTTCTCCTCATTATTTCGGTGTTGGAGTCGAATATATGCATTGCTTCCTCTTTGCGTCCCTCTTCCCAGAGTTGTAATCCCTCAAGCTCATTAGACCTCACATACCTTGAAGCTCTAAGCCAATTTATAACCTCTCTGTCAGTGGCCATGCTTCTTATCCGTGCAAGAATTTCGGGTTCTTCCATGTCAATAAGCCAGATATCGGTATCCTTGTTAGCCAGATGATCAGTTGAAATTATGAATTCACACTTACGGTCACAGTTCCCCCTCTTGGGACAATTCAGGCATACCCTCTGCAAACTATAGTATCGAAGGGGACATAACTCTAGAGCCACCGCGTCGGGCTTGAGTTCCCTCACTCTCTCCATGACTTCCATAATGCTGGTTTTACTAAAGTGGGCGGTTCCAATAAATTCCACATATTGGGAGTAGTCAATTTCCCTTCTCTTAACATTTATGGGAACCTCGGTGCTTGAAGATTCAAACATTTTCTTAATTATGCCCTCCCTTACCTATAATAAATTTTGAAGTCGGAGTTGTACTATTACTTTTTTCTTAGCCGGATTTCCAGTATTCTGTTTCTGAAGTTGGCTTTAGCTGAATCGCAGTCTACTTCGCAGGGTAGTTGAATTACTTTGTAGAACATTACTGGAGAATCGGTTCTTACCTCCAGTTTTCTCTCAGTAAGGTTGAGTTTAATATCATCTTTGCTGGATGCGGGAACCTCCATCACCACAAGCAACTCTTGGGGATTATCTATTATGTCCACCAATGTATCTTTGCCTGTTTCTGGAAATGTTACCACTAATGGTTTTTCGGATCTGGCTCTTCTTGAGTTTGGCTCTGACGGAGAGGTTA
>JAHAWU010000078.1:14659-17405 GCA_018383815.1 Candidatus Jordarchaeia archaeon
AATAAAGGTACTTCTGACTCTCCCTCCTGCTCATTTAGGGGTCTATGGGAGTATTCGTATTTTATGAACCCTTTGTAGTTCGGGCCCTCGAAAGGCATTATAAATGATTTTTCGCCAAACTCTCCCGATTCCACTGCTTCTCTTAGGTTTTCTAGCATTCTCTGAAACATCTCGTCAAACTCGGGCAATTCGTCAAACCCGAATAGGTCCCAAATGCGTCTTCTTCTTTTTTCCATTTTTTACCCTCTTCCTTTCGGTTTATTTATGGGGTTTGGGAATACTTTGTATGCCAATATATTCAGTTTACATGGAAGTATATAAACTTACCCTATTGGGAAGTTACTAACCAAAAAAGTAAGAACAATAACTATTAGAACCATTCCCACCTAATTTTATTAAAGGACACCGAATTTCACAATTCATCGCACACCAGTAGGTTGTAATAAAATATGAGAGATATCAAAAAAATCAGGACGGGAATACCTGCACTAGACGAACGTTTAGGTGGAGGCATACTTTCCAACTCAATTGTTTTATTATCGATTCAAACGGGCGTGACACTCATCCAATTTACCAAGTGGAATGTCCCCAAACAGATGGATGACCCTCACATTATACTTGTCGACTTTTCCCTACCTGCCCTGGAATTCCTGGAGCGCTCAAATGTTAAATCCATTTTCAGAGGAGAGAATACCAAAATTCAGGGAGACAGTCTCTTCACTCTTATTGATTGTTTTACAGAGACAGGCGAAGCGGTAGTAAAGAGTGATGGCGGCATCATACACCAAGTTCGATATCCCTTTGACCCGGATAAGCTGTACTCAATAATGAAAAAAGTCCGGGAAGATCTAGGAGAAAACAGAACCGCTCTATGGGTTTTTAATAGTTTAACCGACATGAGCTTAGGTGTTTCCGAACAGGAGTTGATAAAATTCTGCAGAAAAGCATTCCGCCTCCACAAGAGCTATAGGGATCTTGCTTTCTACATTCTAAACTGGGAAGCCCACGAGAAAAAGTTTAGATCCACAATAAATCAATTGGCGGATGTGGTAATCGAGTTCAGAGTAGAGGAAAGGGCGCAAAGTAGTAAGTATGTATTTTTGATTTTGTGGGGTATGTAAAAATGTTCCCTCAAAAAAACATTTTAGGGCTCAAAAAAATGGAAAAGGAGGCTTAAGTAAGCCTCCCCAAAAACAGGACCCACAACAAAAATTACATACCCCAAAACAAAAAATACATACACATTACATTGCGCCAGAGGAAAGGCAGGATAAACTTAAGAACTATCTCCAGGTCATTAAAGGGGTTTTTCTAATTGATACAAGAAGACTCTATTATGACGCAGGAGAAAATGGAGAAACCATTTTTTACTAAAAGTGGGAAGGTTACTGCAGAGTCTTTGAACAAGTTGTTGGTCTGTGCCAATCTAAAAGCATATGTTTTTAAAATTCGAAATCTAACTCTAGGTCCTGCAATTCTTTAACCTTTTTAATTATACTTGCTATTTCTGTTAGTTGCCTCATTAACAGTTTGCCAATAATTGAGAGCATGTACCCGTCGTACTCTTTTGATATGGCTCTGATGCGTAGCAAGTCCTCTAATGCTTGAGCTATGGTTTTCTGGCTATAGCCTGCTAATCGGTGTATCTCTGAAAAACTAACAGGGTTGTTTTTTTCAGCTATTAAACGCATTATCTTGAATCTGGACTCGTTGGAAACCATTCTCAACAAATTTATCACAGTGTCAAGATCTTGAGATTCCACGATTTTGGAACCTACATCCTCTTCCAGTATTACCCTTCCGCTCTTCGTGATTATCCTAAGCTTCCTGATTCTTGGAATCATGTACCTGCACCCCAAGTTAATTAGACAATCAGCGTATTTAAAAGTTTATTTAAAATAAAGTTACTTACTAAAAGGGTAAGTGAAAAAAACAAAACCAGTAGTTGCACAATTTTTATTTGTTTATTTGGGCGTAAAAAGTTTTTAGTGCACTTTGGGGATTGGAGTGTCAACTAACATTGATATGCGTGCCCTCAAAAACCCTCCCTGGAGCATATCCTCCACCACACAGCCCCTCAAATCCTCCTCCGAGAGGGCTTGAGGCTTACCTACAGGCTCCAGGGGTGCGGTTTCTCCTCTGCTTCCCTTTTTTGTGCTTCCCCTCCCTTAGGCTGCTTCCACCTCCTGAACCTTTTTGGTGCTTGTTGTGGGGGGCGGTTTTCCAGATTTCCTCTCAATACATTGGTACACCGCCTTCCACATTCCCCTAACTAGCAGGGGGTAGAGGCTGTAGGGCTCAAGGCCTGCTTTTTTCCAGGCCGCAGAGTAGGACAGGAGGTCGGTGTAGGCTTGCGCCGACTCGAGGGAGCGGCGGCAGGGGCTCTTCCCCCTCACATTAGCGTAGGGTTTAATTTCCCCCTCAACGCCATTTGTGGAGTGGGGGAGTTCCAGCCCCTCGAGGAAAAGGAAGAGCTCATCTATGTGTTCCCGAATGAGTTTGCTTATCCTACGGTAATCCTCACTCAGGCTCTCGGCGGTTTTGTTCTCCTCAAGTAGGGAGGTTAGTCTCTCCTTCGCCCGCCTGACACTTATCTCCTTCCTCATGGCATCTTTTATGAGGGCTAGCAGCTGGTAGAGTGCCTCCGTGACTATTCTCAGCTCCGCGATGCGTTGTTTGTGCCGATTCTCCTGCTCGATGCTCAGAGCTTCAGTCTTTGGAGGGCGCCCCCTCCCTCTCTTCCCAC
>JAHAWU010000216.1 GCA_018383815.1 Candidatus Jordarchaeia archaeon
GCTTAACCTCAGGGAGGTTCACCGGAAGGTTCTCGCACTTCTGGGAACAGTCTATGAAAAAATATATTTATGTTAAAGGGGGTGCGGAATGTGGGTTTAATGTATCTTCCCTTTTTGGCTAAAATGGGACTAGTGTAAATACCATTTCCCTCATCGCAAAATGGGATGAAAAAGGAGAAAAGTAATAGAGGAAATTTAACATTCAAAATATGAATTAATTATTCAACTATAGGGTTGCATTTTGGATAGTCATTTACTTTTTGGAAAAAAGTACTCCGAAGTACATGCATTCTTCTTTTGGGATTATCATTTGGGATTCTTCGATGTACTCTTCTGTCATTTCTACTGGTGCGCCCTTTATGATTACGATGGGTGTTTGTTCGCTTCCCTCGCCCATTAGTATTTCAGCGGCACATGCTAGGTTGTCTGCCATTGCTCTTCTGGTAATCTTTAGGATTTTTCCGTAGATGTCTTTTTTTCCTCTCTCGTCTATTACCGGTTTGAATCCCGCTACGCCTATTGCTAGTCCAGTATTTCCAAGTCTTAGTGGCTGGGTTCTGCTATCTGCAATTATTATTCCTATCTTGTGTCCTGTTTTTTCTTGAATTTGTCTTTTAATGGTATGTGCGCTTTTTGTGGGGTCTTTGGGAAGGAGTACTGCGTATCCTTGGGGTATGTTTGAGCTGTCTATTCCTGCATTGGCTTGAAGAATGTTGTCTTTTAGGGTAAGTAGCGCTCTATAAACTCCTCCAAAGACAATTTCGGACTCTTTAAGTACGAGTTCTACGAATTCGGGTTCTAGTTGAACTTCTTTAGCTATTCTGTAGGCTTCCTGCGAGGGTTTAACCTCGCTGAGCTTCACCATTCTTCCCTCTAAACGGGCGACCACTTTAGATGAGATAACTATTATATCTCCGGTTTCCAAGGGGATGTTCTGTTTTTCCGCCTCTTCTATAATTACTGTGGCGAGGTCGTCACCTTGGACTAGGATTTTTGTGCGCAAGGGATAGAGCAACATCACCATCCTTTTTTCTAACTCCTTTTTTAAACAAGGATAAAAATAAGAGTGAGTATTAAAGCTGTTTGTTTTCAAATATACTTGGAGGAACTATTTATGGAGGCTGCAAATTTTGGGAATCTGAAAATCGGCGAAGGCTTTCCCGTTAGAATTTTCGCCGTTTTAAATGTGGGACCGGAGTCCTTTTATAAGGGGTCAATTCGCACTTCCCCCAAAGAAATTAAGGATTATACTCTCAAGTTAATCGAAGAAGGGGCTGACTATATTGATATCGGGGCAGCATCAACAGCGCCTCCAGAAATTTATGGCACTCAGCCGGTCTCACAAGAGGAGGAGTTAAAAAGAGTGGTTGAAGCAATAAAGGCGGTGAGAGAAGTTACAGATTTCCCCATCTCAATTGACACTCAAAGAGCGAATGTAGCAGAAGCAGCTCTGAGCAAAGGTGCTAATGCTATAAATGATGTCAGTGGGTTTAAAAGTGACCCTCTTCTCCCCAAAATAGCTGCCGAGTACGACGCCCCAGTAATACTTATGGCGGCCAAGGAAAAACCAGGTGATGCCAAGACCATCGACGAGGTCAGGGAATCCCTCAAAAACAGCATTCAAATATCAAAAGAGGCAGGAATAGACCAAAAGAAAATTGTCGTTGATCCCGGAATTGGTTTTGGTAAACCCTTCGAATCTGATCTGGCTTTGATAAGAGATTTAACTAGGCTAAAAACTCTCCTGAAACCCATTATGGTGGCGGTTTCTCGAAAATCTTTTATTGGACAGGTATTAGGTTTAAAGAACCCCGAGGATAGATTAAATGGTTCTCTGGCGGCTACAGCCATTGCGGTTTTTAATGGAGCGAACGCAATTCGAACTCATGATGTTAAGCAGACCCGAGAAGCTGTTAAAGTGGCTGAAGCAATAGCTAAAACAAATAAAAACTCGGAGACACCCAACTATAAGGCACTCGAATTAAACTTTATCAAAGAACCCACAGATGCAGGGGAAATAATGTATACTTTGAATGTAAGCGAGGAGGGGATTCAATTTATGAAGGAAAAAACAGTTAACCATAACATACTCCTGAGCGGTATCACCGCTCCCGCAGCTCTCTCACTCAAGCAACATATGTTATCTGTTGGCGGAGATGTGGCTATTCCCAAAGGGGTAATTGACTTCGAAGTAAAAAGATGCAATGTTCTACTCATGGGTACAACAAAACAAATTAAAAGAATTATCCCAAAAATAAAAAAGAACTATTTCGGTCTTCCCGAGATCGCAGAGCTCTTGCTAAATTTGCTATAAAGTTGATTCTGGCTCTTTTGTTTTACGCGCGAGTTTATCCAGTTTTCGTGGGGAGGCTATTTAACTTTTATTCCGCCTTGTGGCGCTTCCGGCCATTTTTCAGTAAAGGTTGTATTCCTAATAATATCTCAAAAGAAAAGTGGGAAACGGCCCAAATACTGGCAAAACATAATTCGTAACATAAAAACTCTAATTATATTAACTTTTCCAACTTGCAACCATTGGAGAGAAAAGCCCTCAAGTGCCAGTGGGTGTTAATGTTCCTTTCTCTTGATTTTATTGTAAAAGTTGTATTTTTTCAATGGCTTCTCCCAAATTACGTACTCCAGTCTTTATTTAAATTGTTAAAATCTGGGGAATCGAGTTCCAATGTGGATACTGTGGCAATTTTCTTTTTAAAATCGTCAAATAACTTCTTAACATCTGAGAAGTCCAAAGGACTGGTTATCCAGAATTCCCGACAATCTTATCTAATGTGGTGAATAACTCGTTGGTGTCCCTTTTTATTCATATTAAGGTTCCAATATTGCCATACCCTTTAATAAATTCCTCTCTTATGCGGAATACAAAAGAATAAAAAATAAACATTTTATTAGAATGAAACTTTTTCTTCAGTCCATAACTCTACCATAGATTTTGGCCATCCAATACTCAAAAGTTTTTTACCCGTATCCTTAGAAACAACACCCTTCTCCATTCTCTCGTAAACAGTCTCAATCGGAACCAGAAAAGGCCTCCTATCATTCCAATCCCACCCAATAAATAGTTCATCCTCATCGTCAATATAAAGACATGTTGCACGAAGCTTCTGCCTATGCTTCTCAGTATAGTCCTTAACCCATGCTGGAATATTCAAAGCAGTGAGACTCACCTCCCCACCCCTACCCCTAAACGAAACAAGCTCATCGGGCAAAATCACATCTGTGAGATGAGTATGACCATAGACTATTCTCAAATTCTTAGTTTCAACAACCTTATTCTCGGAAAACCTTCTCCACCAGTCCCGAAGACCCCTAATAGAAGCCTTACGATTATACCTAGTGCCAACAAGCCCATTCCAAACTTTCCTTCCATAAAGATAGAAAACACGCGGCCCGCCCAAAATAGCCCACAGAAAAATAAGAGCCCCATTACCCAAAACACCAAAAATGGGAAGCAACGCATTCCAGAAACTTGCACTCAGACCCAGAAAACTAAGAGGAAGAAACTGCAAAATAGGAAACACCAAACCCAACAAACTCTGATTCAAACCAACAGAACCCAGAGGAAAATACTGAAATATACCATAATTTAAAAGAGCCATCACTATGCCCAGAACAAGCAAGCCCACAAAAAGGTCACCATACCTACCAAACGCCAGAGCCCCAGAACGAATACCGGGCAAAAGCTTCCAAGGCTGAAACCTAAAAATCCTATCAAACTGGTAACCATGAACAAACAAGTAACCCCTATCACCCTTATTAAGAGTCACAACCCTCTTAACCTTACTCCTCTTCCTTTTCTCTCCCTCTTCTTCCTCCTGCACAGGATAACAATCCTCAATAATACTCAGAGTATGCTCACCCGAAGGATAAACC
>JAHAWU010000215.1 GCA_018383815.1 Candidatus Jordarchaeia archaeon
ACTAACAACCGCATGGAAAACGTTTGGAGCCACCTGGGTGGAACGAGGGGTTTCAACCTTCTGGTGGCGGCGCTTGTGAGAATCACGCTGGGAATCGGAGGACTGGTGGAAATCACAACAAAAGCAGCCCTATCATCACTACAATAAGGTAGCGTGCCCAGAATTAGATTATTAGAGGGGAGTTGCGTCTATGGTGGTTTTAGCGTTCCATTAGTAGAGTGTCTAGTTTAGATTTTACTTCTTCCCTGTTTTTGTGGGTAAAATACCATTCGATGGTTTTTTTGAATCCCTCTCTATATGATACTTTAGGCTCTCCAATGATTTTCCTGGCTCTGGTTAAATCTGCCGCTCTGGAGGCTACTCCCTCAGGTTTAGATAAATCGTGAATAATCTTTTTAGGTCTCCACCCTACAATATCGAATATCATCTCCGCCGCCTGGTCAATGGTGACTCTATCATCTCTTCCAGCGTTAACGGGAGTGCCGTCTTCTATTTTTTCTGCGGCTCCTATGAGAAAATCTACTATGTCCTGGACGTAGGTGAAGTTTCTGTCCTGTTTTCCCGAGCCCCAAATAGCATAGGGATCCATCCTAATAAAAGCCTTAGCGATTAAGGCTATTATGGCGTGAGTCTCATTTTCCCTCGGCCCATAGGCTGTAAAAATCCTCACTGAGGAAGTTTTCATGCCATACTGCCTGTGGTAAGCCTTTAGAGCCATTTCCCCCATTAGTTTCGCCCAACCATACTCCAGATCGGCAAATGCTTTGTCTCTAACAAAGGGGTCGGCGTCCTCCTCCCTGAGAAGGTAGTTTGACCCAGTTTGCTCCTGAAGGTAAGCGGGGTAGACGCACGCCGAACTTGCAAAACAGATTCTGTCCACACCCGCCTTCTGAGCCTCCTCAAAAACCAGCTGATCGAGTATCATATTAGTACAGCATTGGGCGGGATGGGTGTGGATGTATCCTCTTCCCCCATGCAGTGCTGCCAAGTGGAAGACCACTTCCACATCTTTCAATACATTCTTGGTGAAGGACTTATCCTTCAAATCCCCCTGAATGACTGTTAGGCTGTTATGAGTCCAGGTGTTTGATGCGACCTTTTTTAGGGGATATTCCAGATTGCTTAGTTTTCCGCTGGAAAAGTCATCTGCTACTTTAACTACTGCTCCCTTTTTGAGAAGGGAGTCAACAAGGTGGCTTCCTATAAAGGAGGCTCCTCCTGTAACCAATACATTTCTACTATCCCACATTTAGTTCACCTAGTGCCCAGTTATAGGTTCTTTTGAGCCCTTCGCTTAAGGGTGTGCTGGGACCCCATCCTAAGATTTTCTTCATTTTTGTTGTGTCCGCACAGTACTTGTGGGTTCCTGGCGGCGCAGATAGGTCGTATTCAACCGGGATTTGTTTGCCTGAAAGCTCTATTATTTTTTTGGTTAGCTCATTTATGGATACTAGTTCCTCACTTCCAAGGTTTATGGGTTCTGCGTCTTCTATTTTTTCCATGCTTAGTATAAGTCCTTCCACACAGTCTTTAACATATAGGAATGTCCGTTCCTGGGTGCCGTCTCCGAAAATCCTCAATTCTTCCTTAGGATAAAGAATCACTTTCCTAATGGTGGAGGGGATAACATGTGACCATCTAGGGTCCAGATTTTCGTTTTCTCCGTATGCGTTGAAGATTCTGACCACCGAGGATTTTATTCCATAGTCCTGGTAGTAGGACCTGCACTGGATTTCGCCCATGAGCTTAACCCACCCATAGGTTGTTGAGGGGTTTGCGGGGTAGGCGTCTTCTTCCCTGAACCTGTTAAGTTCTAGTGTTTTTTCCCTGTAGACGCAGGCAGAACTGGTAAATAGGAATCTTTCCACATCATTTATTCTGGCGGCTTCCAGCATGTTGGTGTTCATCAAAAGGCTGGGAGTGGAACCTCTCACGTTTTCCTTTTTTATGTAGTGGATTCCGCCCACCGAAGCCGCCAAGTGAAAAACGTAATCTATATCCTTCGTAACTTTTATGCAGTTCTCGAGCTTTGTTAAATCTATAACTTGAAGATTTATCTCATCTAAGAAACGTTCAATGTTCTTCCTTTTCCCCCTGGAGAAGTCGTCAGCAACAGACACAGCACATTCCAATTCAAGCAACCTTTCTACTAGGTGGGAGCCAATAAATCCTGCTCCTCCAGTAACTAGGACATTTTTGCCGTTCCAAATCAAGGTAGTCACCTTTCATTTATGGTTCTTGTATAAATTGGTGGAATGCAGTGTGGATAGTTAGTTATGTTTACAGTTTAGCTTCGTTTTTGACCTATTTTGTGAAGCGTGATTTTATTAGTAGTTTTAGGTGCCTGTACCCATCTTTAATGGGGTTCAGTTTGGACTTCGCGCCTCTTCTTGGGTGGTATGTTATTGGTGTTTCCACGATTTTTAACCGCTTTTTTGCCGCTTTAATTAGCATTTCGGATGCAAATTCCATACCTGTAGATGTAGCTTTTATTTTTTTCCATGCCTTTTTGGTTATGGCTCTCATTCCACAGTGCATATCCGATAATCTGGTTTTGAATAGTATGTTTGCAATGAGGGTTAGGAGGGGGTTGCCAATGTACCTGTGTAGTCTAGGCATGGCTCCGGGGAGGATCTTGCCTTTGAGTCTGGTTCCCACCACGATGTCCACATTGCCATTATTTAGTATTTTTATAAATTTTGATATTTCTTTTAGATCGTATGTGCCGTCTGCATCAGCCATAACTATGATTTTTCCTCGGGCCTCCCTTATTCCAGCCAAGTACGCATTACCATAACCTCTTCCGCGGGGATATACTAATTTTGCCCCCAGGCCTTTTGCGATTACGGGAGAGTTATCACAAGAACTATCCGCAACTATTATCTCACCACGTATTCCTAGATCTTTAAACACATCCTTGACATCATTAATACACCCCCCAACTGTTGCTTCTTCGTTTAGGCAGGGTAACACCACCGAAACATCAATCTCTGTTCCATCCCCATCGCTCATAGTCATGGAATTTGATGCGGAGCCTAGATTAGCTATAAAGCACTGCTCTTTGGGGTTTTGGCTATCTTGGAGTTTACGCTTCTCCAATCAGACCTCACCGCCAATTTTTCGTTTTTTGTGCTAGGTTAAAATTCTGGTGGTTTGCCCCCCCCATAGCTGCCTGAGCCGGCACTTATGTTTTCAGCGGTTTTCAGCAAGGCCAGTTCCTCCATGAATATTTTTAAACACATTTATGTTGCAGTGCTGACCTGAATGTACTAAGAAGTCACTATCGTAACAACTTAGAGCCTTCATTACGGGTGCCATTTTTATGAGTTCGGGTCTTGTTCCCGCAACGCAGAGGATGCTTACCACATTTGTCCCCTTCCGAACACATTTTTTGCCTCTGGGAGAGATTTTCCGCCTCGCTTAGGGCTTTACTGTTGCCTTTTTTTAGTTCTGTTGGCGGGGTGGGTTTTGGGAATAGTTTTGGATTGTTTGATGTGAGTTTTATTTGCTTCCCATTTTTTGGCTTTTTGATTGGCTTTTTGATATTCTTTGTTTGTTTGAATATTTATGTTTTAGGGTTGTGGCGTTGGGGCTTCGGTGATTGATTTTTATTTTGTGTGTTTTTGTTTTGGGCCGCGTGTGTGGGTTCGGGGGTTTATTTTTGGTTGTGGTGGTTTTGGGTGTTTGGAGTGTTTTGGCATGGGTTGGCTGGTTGGAATTGTTTTTTGGTTAGAGGTATCCTTGTTGTTTTAGGTGGTTTTCTACTATTTTTATTATGGTTTTTTTCCAGGGTGGTTTTTTGGTTTTGGTTGGGGTTTGTTTGTGTGTGGTATTTTTGGAGGGCTTGGGCTATTTGTGGTGGTAGGGTTAGTTGGATGTGGCTGTCCATTTTTGTTTTTA
>JAHAWU010000218.1 GCA_018383815.1 Candidatus Jordarchaeia archaeon
GAAACTGGCGCGAGACCTGATTGTCAGGTTAGAAGTAGCTTAACTCCCCATTTTTTATTTCAAAACAAAAATAATTAAAAAAGGGCGACCTAGATTTCAGTTTCAAGCTTCGGGGACTATCGTTACCTCCACCAGTGAGTTTAATACTAGTTCGTTTGGTATTTCTTTGGGTTCGTCTGGTTTTTCTAGGTCGAAAATCATTGTTCCAAGATAGTAGGTTTTGAGTTCTTTGGGCTTTTGGATCTCCCAAATTATGGGTTGGTCTAGAGGTCTTATGGGTTTTCCTTTTGAAAGTATGGTGGTCTTTTTTTCCTGTGCGATTATCTCCTTAGTTTTTTTATCGAAAATTGCGAATACTATTCTAGCGTTAATATCATAGTCGATAAAGCTTTGAACTATTGGAGTTATGCTAAACTCCATTTTTTCACCTTGGAACATGACGTACTCTGCTAATGGAGGCTTGCTACTGTAACCAACTCTGAATCTTGGCTTGTCTGAGTAAACTTTTATTTTCTTCCTGTTCACCCAACCCACTATGCCATTCTGACTTAGTTGAAGGTTTATGGTGCACTCACTATCTGTAATATAGGTTGGTATTTTGAAGCCTACTTGGGCTAATAGTGTCTCATTGGGTTTAAGGTGTATTGGTATGTCTTCTCTGAAGATTTTCTTCCCCTCTATTTCCCCTTCGCAGTTGAGGTCAAAACTGATTTTGTCATCGATTCTATTTGCTATTTGTACCATAAGATTATGCATTGCGCCGGGGGCCAACTGTTTGGGCAGATTCTGGAAAACCACTTCCACCGCCCTCCCGATGTTTATAACTGGGACTTCCCGGGTGGATTCCAAGAGGGTTTTTCCATTTTTAATGAGGGTAGCCCTTAAACAGAAGTGTTCTGTGCCTTGAGGTACAATCATAGGATTTATCTCAATGAGTGTTTCTGACTGGACACTATCTATGCTTCTTGTGGTAATCATGTGGGGTTGATCATTAATTAGGGCTTCGACATTAAGAATGAGGGGTTTTTCGCTTTCACTGATTTTTCCAATTTTGAGCCCTCCACCAATGGGCATATTAATGAAGGCTTTTTCGGGTACATTCAACCATTCTATTTCTAAAGGAGGCCCTTTCACCAGTTTAAACTTGTGGGGGAGCTCTTCACACTCAAGTAGGCTTCCCCCTTGATAAAGCTCTATGCCCACCTTCATTATGTCACTACGGAGGTTCTTTAACACGTCCTCAGTGGCTTTCCAACTCGTGGTTATTATTGCCTTCTTTGTGGGATTTACTGTTTCTTCTTTAAGTACCATCTCAAACTCTTTTCTGGTCGTGGATTTTAGTTTGACAATCACGCTAACTGGATCTGTCGACGCTATTCTGGTAGCGTCCACGGAAAAGCTGATTTCAATTGGTTCACCTATTTGGTAGATTTTGTTTGGCTCCTTCTTTACTTCGAGAGAAACTTCCGGCGTCTGGAAGAAAACCCTAAATGCAGGAGACCTGCTTTCAGAAATGATCTTCCCATCTTGGTCTATGACCTGTGCTACAATGGAACACTGAGGACTGAGAAAGGACGACTTGGCCATACGGGGATGGAGGACTAGAGGTGGAATCTCATTCCAACTGCCCTCCTGCTGGGCTTCCAATGCATCTTTGGCCCACTGGAGTTTAGCCATCTCTTCAGACATGGCAACGAACAGCTCTTGCTCTTTGGCACGCATATTCTGTAGCTTTGCTCCCCAGGGCTGGCCTTCGCTGGTAATTGAGTAAAATGTTTGTCCCCCATCAATATCCACAATTGAAACCTTCAACGTTAAATTCATGTCTAGAGGTGTAGCGTTTTCTACAAAGACTGCATAAGGCACTTCTGTTGCCCCAGTAACTATCACCCCATCGACTTGAGCGATAAGGTTGCTCTTGCAGGTGACATGGTAAGCTTGTATTGAGGTTCTCTCAATGGCTATTGTTTCAGTTCCAACTTTTAATTCACTCTTCAGAATGTATTGTGGCACGCCTATTATTGTTTCGAATTCGATCTCTCCCACTCTTTTCTCCGCAGGCTCCAGTCTATCCACTACAAAGGTTTCCCTCAGTCTCTCTTCGCCTAAGCTGTCGTAGACTAGACTCTCAATTGATATATTCTCCAATGGCTTCTTGCCCTTGTTCTCTAAGAGCAACCTGCAGGTTACGGGTTGGCCCTCGAAAACAACTTCGGGTTTTATTTGAATCTCCATGCTGGCGGTTACGGGGAATATTTCTTGTAGGTTAGGGGTGCCATGGATGGGGTCGCTCCAAACATCGGCGCAGCTCTGATCGGCTATGATTTGTAACTCTCGAGAGAGGCGTTCCATATTTCCCTTGAGTTCCACGAATTTTAGGAGTTGGTAATCAGCAGTTGTGAGTGGTGTGGGTAGGCTACCTGACAGATCCCCGTAAAGTGTTAGCATAATCGGTTTAAGGTATTCTGAGCGCAGTATTCCCATTTCCTCTAGCTCATCCTTAATGTAGAGTATCATGTTTTTTACTGCTTCATGCATCCTTTTCAGGAACTCTGTTCCCTCTTCTGGGTTCTCATAATAGTAGAATTTTGAGAACTCCGGATAATTTTTTAGGAAACTATCTATCTCCTTTTGTTTAAAGAAGGGCCCCATAAGGCCCCATCTAATTGCTGATCTGCGATTTTTTATCAAAGTCTCGGAATCTACATTGGGAACCTTTTCCCCTTTTTCAAAAATTTTCTTGGCCTTCAGAGCCAAAGCTTGAATCAGGGCTGCCAGGGCTATTCTTCTAACCAAACTTATTTGGGAGTCGAAAACCCGCACCTCTACTGTGCCAAAGGAAGTGAAGGGAAACATGTCACACATTCTGGCGGGTATACGGCCCACAACGCTTTCAAATTTCTTTTCATCATAACTTTCAACATAAGGTATATAGTGCTGGGCATCATCCGGTCCCAACTGTTTAATGTTCCTCTCTAGCCTTATGCTCCTCACACACCCCGGGGCCTGCAGCTTGCCATCCTTTATCTCAACAATGTCTGTTGGTTTTCCCTCCACGAAGGGCGAATTCACGGACAGCGCTATTAAATGGGGCAAAAACGCCCTTAGTAAATTATAGACATGAATACGCAGCTTGGGGTCGGGGATACCAATGTGATGGTGGTCTCCAAAACTGAGTCCCTGCTGGTAATCCATAAGAGGGTTTAAACCAGTTGTGACAACTTTAACACCTGGCGGAAGTGCATCATGAGACAGTTTAATAAGGGTGTGCGCCCACCAAGTCAACTCCTCAAAGGTGTCGCAGGGCGGAGTTGCTACCTCCAAAATCCAAGTTATGGCTGTCATATGGGGGTCTTTCCCCAAAATTTCCACATCTATTTGCTTCCCGTCTGGTAGCTTATAGCTACATATTAGGGTGTCCCCTCTTTTCTGTACTTGTTCCACTCTTACGTTTGAAACCTTCCTACTGATGTAAGTTGTTATGGGATCCTGTGGTTTCTTAAGAATGTTTTTTAGGTTCTTGGCTGCGTCCTCCACGATTTTGCCCATGATGCTAACCATTTTTTCGCCATCAATCCAAGTTCCCTTAAGGTTTACAATCTGGATTTCCATCTCTATGCCGTGTGTGAAAGGCATCTTCAACAATTGCAGGTTGTTATGGGTTGACATTTTCTAATACCCTCCACTAGGTGAATTCTTTTTGGGCTATTTCACTAAAAGCTTGAATCAACTTGCGAATCCTGTCGGCTTCCACAATGTCACTGGTAATAGTTAAGTCCAGAATGGAAACATCAATATTCGCTGATTCAGCTATCACTTTTA
>JAHAWU010000217.1:0-1903 GCA_018383815.1 Candidatus Jordarchaeia archaeon
ACCACCATAGCCAGAATTTGCGCCCATGGTTAAGAGAAAAGTTGGAGCGGCGTTGCTTTTAGAGGGGGCAAACTATCTGACCATGATTCCCGCTGTGCTTTCGGGGTTTACGTTTCCTTTTATGGGAGATTTATGGTATTATGGGGAAACCCCTGGAATCGTTGTTTTTCTGCTTAACGGTTTGGCAACTCTGGCTATGGTGGTCCTTATCCCCTTATCCGTTTTTAAGCTGAGATCTAAAATAGTTCATGATTCTCCAGGTGGGGAAATTATAAAATGGGCGTGTCTTGCAGGGGCCGTGTACCTATTCGTTTTCTGGTTTGCCTACTCTATGTCTTGGCTGGCTTCGCTTGTTCCTTGGAGTGCGAGAGCTCAGCCAGGTATAGAAATCCTTCTGAACACCCTAGATTTAGCCAGTTTCTTGTTGACGGTGTTCTTTCTTTTGGTTGTTATGCTGTATGGTTGGGCGACTTTGCTTCCAGCTGCTAAAAAGCGGTCGCTGCCAAGCCTAAAACGTGTTGGTGTCACCATGACAGGTTTAGGAGCATACTTTACTGCGATTCTGATTATATTCTTTCTTTTCGGAGGGTATCATGCGCATCCAACGGTATGGATGGAGATTTTGGGTCCTGGGCATAATCCTGATCTCTGGTGTGTAACCCTGATTCCCTTAGGGCTTTACATTTCCCTTTCATCAAAGAATTGATATTTTGCTGACGGCGATAATGTAATGAATTGTGCTTGTAAAAACAGCCTTTTTCAATTATAAAATTTAAAAGGCAATTTATGAAATTGGCTTCGTTAATGGATACCTGTCCTGATTTTTTTCATCGATAATGTATGGTATGTCTCCTACGCCATCAGCGTTGCTGTCTATGCCTGTGTAGTCGCTCCAGTAGTTTCCTTCTTTGGTGCAGTCGTCGTCCCATATGTTTGTTGAATTTTCGACGTTTGTGTGATTTATGTTGTCAATAAAGTTGTTGTGGTGGGTTGTGTTGTTGGAGGATTCGTCGAAGCTTATGCCTATATCGTTTTGTGTTATGTTGTTTAGCGTTATGAGGTTTTTTGTTGAGTTGAGAAGGTGGATGCCTTGGCTATTTTTGGTTATGTTGTTGTGGGAGATGGTGTTGTTTGATGATGAGTAGAGGAATATGCCTAATTTGTTGTTTGCTATGTTGTTGCCGTGGATGGTGTTGTCGCTTGAGTACCCAAGATATATAGTATAGTTGTGGGATGTGATTTTATTTCCAGCTATGAAGTTGTTTGTGGAGTTTTTTAACCATATTCCATAATTTTCATTTGAGATATTATTTGCGGTTATTTTGTTGTTGGAGGCGGATGTGAGCCATATGCCGCAGTAGTTGTTTATGAAATCGTTGTTGGAGATCACCGTATTGGTGGTTGTGTCGAGGTATAATCCGTAATCGAACCCTTCTATTTTCAAGTTGATGACTGTTACGTTTTCTCTATAGCTGAGGTCTATTCCCTTGGAGCCTATTGTTCCGTTTCCTTTGAGAAAGTAGCCTGCGCCGTCTATCACAATATTCTTCTTTAAAACTATTATTGGAAGTGTGACATTACCCGTGAACTTGTAATAGTCTTCCTTCACCTTGTTGATAGGTGCGGTTGCGGGGTCAACTCTTCCATTTCCATCTGGCCGAATGTATATGACTCCCGATGGAGACTCTGGGGTTTGTTGAGAACTTTCTGGTTCCTGTGGGCTTGTGGCTGGTGGTTTGGTGGACTGCCATGCAGCGTAAACAATAAGTATTATGGTGAATAGGGAGGCTGCCAAAATAATTTTGCTTTTCCGCCATTGCCTAGACTTTTTTTCTGTGAGCTTTTTCTCCATCTTCATTTTGTGGGCTTCTATAGCCCTTTGGTGTTTCATATGCTTTTCTCG
>JAHAWU010000217.1:2039-3845 GCA_018383815.1 Candidatus Jordarchaeia archaeon
AGTGGAGGAAAAATTATATATCTACATGATGAGTTTATACAGAAAAGTCGGAGGAAAAAATATGAAATTTGGAGTGAAGGCTTTAGCTTGTCTTCTAACGTTAACCGTTGTCTTTGGAATCATGGCCTTACCATTGGTCTTTGCGCAAGAGGCTCAAACCGTGAAAACGTATGCCTTTATTAACGCTGTTCCAAATCCTGTTGGTGTTAACCAGGAGATTCTGATTCACGTTGGAATAACGATGCCATTGCTGAGCCCTGAGATGGGCTGGGAGAATCTTGAGGTAATTATTACAAAACCTGATAATACAGTAGAAAAAATCACCGGCATCAGAACCGACTCTACTGGTGGGACTGGCGTTACATATACGCCCAAAAAAGTGGGTAACTATAAATTGAAGACCCACTTTCCGGAGCAGGTGACTACACCCACAAAAATGGCCGGAAGTTACGAGGTAGGAATATACCCGCCAGGCACAGTTATGCTTGAAAGCTACAGTGAAGAATTAACCCTTGTTGTGCAGGAAACTCCTGTGCCAATTTATCCAGCTTTTCCGCTGCCCCAGGAATATTGGACTCGTCCAATAGATGCTCAGCTAAGGGAATGGCATAGCGTAGCGGGAAACTGGCTGGATTCAAGCCCCAGAAAACCCGTTTTTGTTGCCGGCAACGATTATGCTCCTGAATCTCCCCACATACTTTGGACGAAGCCTCTGACAATGGGGGGTCAGGTTGGTGACCCTATAGGTGAGCCAGGTTTCGAAACCGGAGACGCTTATGAAGGTAAATGGAGAAGCAAAATCATACTCGCTGGAAGACTATACTACCAAGATGGAGCCGCTAACGAGCTATGGCAGAGGGTTGTTTGCGTTGATCTTCACACAGGAGAAGAGATATGGCGAAAAACGTTTCTTGATAATAGAACCATCGCCTTTGGTCAATTGATGTATTGGCGTACACCAAACTACCAAGGAGTTTTTGATTACTTGTGGGTGGTGGTTGGAACCACATGGCATGCCTTTGACGCATTCACTGGAGATTGGGTTTTTGCTATACAAAATGCGCCCGTATCCAGTGGTGAGTTCTTCTGGGGCGTCCCAGACAGAATAAAATTTGGTCCTAAAGGTGAGATACTGGTCTACACTATAAACACTCAACAAGGCTGGATGACCCTTTGGAACTCGTCACATATCGTATCACTGTCGGGTACAGGATTCTATGCCTGGTCGTGGAGACCTTACGGAAAAGTCGTTAACGGAACAGAGGGTTACATGTGGAACAAGACAATAGCTAAGCTACCTGGAAGCGTCAATTTAATCTTCGGGCTGGATAGGGCTGTAGGCGGCCAATTAACCAGAACAAAAGTGGCTTTGTGGGGTATAAGCCTCAAGCCAGGAGAAGAAGGAACATTGCTATACAACAAGACTTGGACACCGCCAGCTGAATGGGAAGAGGGCGACCTTACACCAGAATTCAATATTGCCAGCGCTGAATACGGCGTCTATGTGATACGCACAAAAGAGAACAGGCAATACTATGCCTTTAGCACTAAAACAGGCGACAAGCTATGGGGACCAACACCTTCGGAACACTACCTAAACTATTACGGATGGATAATTTCTCCATTAGTTGGAGAACGTGCACCCCTCATAGCATACGGAAGACTATACTCAACAGGCGTTTCTGGAATACTCTACTGCTACAACGTCACAACTGGAGAACTATTATGGAATTATACAGCAACAGACCCATACAATGAAATACTATGGAATACTGCCTGGTGGCTCCACCCACTATTCATCACCGA
>JAHAWU010000219.1:0-324 GCA_018383815.1 Candidatus Jordarchaeia archaeon
GTGGGCTCGGGCTTATTTTGAAAACATCCTTGTTGGTAGCATAAAATTCCTACGGTCAACAAAATCGATGACATACAGATAAGGATGAATATTTTTTTCTTGTCCACCCTTACAACCTGCCTTTGACTTGAATACACTGTTTCATATCTAGAATCTCTCATAAATTCTTAAATTCGCAGAACCAGCGCGCGTCTGACCCATGTTTTAATGGGGCGACTTTGGAATTCCCTTCTGTTAATGTTTGTTTATACAATCGGCAGTCCGGCAAATTTGAGGATCATTCGTATACTCAATAACATAACGGTTACTCCTACAAGTGTGCCA
>JAHAWU010000219.1:362-1754 GCA_018383815.1 Candidatus Jordarchaeia archaeon
CGCGGGAGCGCAGATGACCCCGCCTATGATCAGACCAAGCACTATCATCCAGTTAAAGTTTTCCCATCCTATGAGGATTAGAAAGGTTATGGATTCAGAAAATGTTACGAAGAACTCTGCAAAATTAACTGAGCCCACTGCCTTATTTGGTTTGACATTATTGGCAACAAGGGTTGTTGTTGCAACCGGTCCCCACCCTCCCCCGCCTAATGCGTCTAGAAATGCCGCTGCATATCCTAAAGGTACAAGAGCTTTTAATGAAGGTTTTTTTATTCGAAAATGAACTGTGGTTTTAAATGCAAATTTATATAGGATCATGAAACCCATGGCTAATAGTACGAATCCAACAACGACACTCAGCGGCTTTCCAGACACGCTTGTGCATACGTACGCCCCAGTGATTCCACCAATAATCCCGGGTACAGCCAAATGCACAGCCATATTGCGATCGACATTACCTAGCTTGAAATGGGCGCTTCCGCTAACAACCGTTGTGAAGATCTCAGCAGTGTGAACACTCGCACTTGCTAATGCAGGGTAAACCCCTACCGTAACTAAAGCTGCAGTAGAACTGACCCCGTACGCCATTCCGAGTGCTCCATCAATAAGCTGTGCCAAAAATCCGACGACTACCCAAAGCAAAATAACTTCCCACAATTTAGTCCGCCTCTTGGACTTCGGTTTCAAGAATTATTCCAGCCGCCACTGTTCCCTTTTTCCCCTCTATTACAAATCGCCCCAATTCAGGAAATTCAGAATATTTTTCGATGCATATTGCTTCGATGGGTGAAAGTATCAATTTTCCAACGTCTCCATTCTTTAAAGTTTCTGGAAACTTGGTGTCTACCGTTAGATTAACTGGATCTATTCTTTCAAGGATTTTTCGCACTTTACACTTCTTTTCTGCAGTTCCGCAGCGAATTGTCAGCACATCATCGTTTTTCACCTCAATATCTGAAAACAAGATTATTTCTGCAACAAAATTTTTAGGAACACTCGCCCTATCCCGAGGGTAGCTTATTACCTCGCCTCTTTCTATTTCTGGGGTTTTGTTTACGATTATTCCAACAGAATCTCCAGGTTCAGCTCTATCTGTTTCTTTCCCAAACATCTCTACTTTCTCGACGAGGCCTTTTTCCCCGGAAGGATCGAAGTAGACCACTTTTCCTTTTTCAAGTATTCCAGTTAAGATTTTGCAAACAATGATTTTCCCATTCTCGAGGTTATAGACATCTTGAACGCAAGCCCTTAAGGGCTTGTCAACTGGTAGCTTGGAAGGTCTTACGTTTTTGTCGAGTGTGCCGACTAAACTTAAACCTTTATACCACTGCATCTTCTCAGATTTTTTGAAGATGTTCTCTCCAATCAAAGCGGAGATTGGGACAATCGGAG
>JAHAWU010000219.1:1764-3803 GCA_018383815.1 Candidatus Jordarchaeia archaeon
TCCTAGAGAGTTTAAGGTTGGTTGCAGTTGCTCGCATATTTCTTTGAACATGGCTTCTGAGTAGTTTACTTCATCCATCTTGTTTACGGCAACTATTAGTTGCTGAATTCCCAGTGTTTTCACTAAGAACGCATGTTGTTTGGTCTGGTCTTGTATTCCTTCTTTTACAGATACAACTAGTACTGCTGCGTCTGCTTGAGAGGCGCCTGTGAACATTTTCTTAATGAACTCTCTGTGGCCTGGGCAGTCGATAATTGTGTAAAGATGTTTTTTGGTTTTAAAGGGTGTTTGCATTATGTCAATTGTCAGGCCGCCCCTTCTTTCCTCCTCAAGCGTGTCAAGTAAAAATGCAAATCTAAACCCTTCATCTCCGGCTTTTTTCAACTCAACCTCAACCTCTTGCAATTTTTGCGCGGGAATAGCGTTTGAATCGTAGAGCAGTCTTCCTATCAATGTGGATTTTCCATGGTCTTTGTGACCTATCACTACAAGATTGATTTCTGATAATTTCATATAAGTGCACCCTATTCGTATTCAAGTTGTTTTAAATCTTACATGTAGCCTAAGCTTCGCAGTTTCTGCATCATGTAGGCCTTTTCCTTATCTTGTGCCCTTCCAGCCCTCTCCGGGATCTTTGATATTTCAAGTTCTTTTACTATTTCCTCTATAGTTTTTGCTTCAGAAGGAATTGGAACAGTGCAAGGTTGGCAGCCTAAACTTCTATATCTTTTACCGTTTTTTGCAAAGTATAGGGGGTTAACTGGGAGTTTCTCTCGTTTGACATACTGCCATACGTTCAGTTCCGTCCAGTGAAGAATTGGGTGAACTCTCATGTGGGAGAAATCTTCAGAAGGTTTCACGTATAAATCCCATAATTCAGCTGGCTGATCTTTATAATTCCACTTGAATTCGGCGTCTCTTGGAGAGTAGTATCTTTCCTTGGCCCTTATTCCATGCTCGTCCCTGCGTATTGCGAGGATTAAGGCGTCGAATTTTTCTTTTTCGAGAAGATTTTTTAGAGCTTGAGTTTTTAGTAGTGTGCAACATTCAAATCTGTCTTTCTGAGGTGAAACTCCCTTTTTTATGGCTTCTTCGTTTTTGGCTATTATTAGGTTAAAGTTCCATTCTTTTGCAAGCTTGTCCCTGAATTCGTATATTTCTGGGAATTTACATCCTGTGTCTATGTGTATAACTGGAAATGGAATTTTTCCGAAGAAAGCTTTTTTGCAAAGCCATAAAGTGGTCGTGGAGTCTTTTCCAGTGCTCCAAAGTACTGCTGGATTTTCGAATTGAGCTTTGGCCTCCCTAATAATGGCGATGCTTTTCTTTTCAAGTCCATCCAGGTACGCGTTAACGATCTTAAAGTCGCTCAATTTGTAGATACCTCTTTCTAAAACTTAAAATATAGTGATATTTAAGTTTTATTTCACGTAAGAATCATTTAATATCCAAAGAGTCACTTATACCCGAGAGCCCTCAGCCGTTTCTCAGGATCCGTGGATTCCAGTTCGGGCAGATATTTTCGTATCAGAAAAATTATGTATTCGGTCGGGCTTCTATAGCCGCTTCCTACTAAAGCCTTGGAAAGCCTATTATATAGGGTTTCAGGGATAGAGATATTCACGTATTTAGCCATGATTTATCAAGAATAATATTTATACGTGTACGTTTAAAGTTTGTGCCCACTACCGATCAAAAATATTATAATGAATTGGCATGACACCCCACACAACTCAATGTAGTGCGTAAGTGGGGGCAGCATCGGTTTAGTAAAAATTGGATTTGAAGGAAACATGAAAAATTTCTAACTTTTGAACAACTTTCCAAACTTGGATTTTTCGCCTGTTGCGGATGTTATCGGTAGAGGTTTTCCGTCCATGTCAGATGGAACAGGAATATTCATGAGATTTAATATGGTCGTGGTTACATCCCATAGGTGGAGTTTTACTTCTTTTCCAGCAGGTATTCCTGGTCCAAGTATTCCTATAATCCCTGGAACATCTTCTGGGTCGTGGGTACCGTCATGCCCGCCACTCCAT
>JAHAWU010000079.1 GCA_018383815.1 Candidatus Jordarchaeia archaeon
TAGAGCTTTATTTACCTCTCCGCATCTGCTGCAGGTTTTCGAGGTGTACCCTGGACTGACCTCCACCACTGGGGCCCAGCCCCTCACCAGGGAGACCAGGAAGCGCCAGTCAGCCTCCCCCCGCCTCTGGTTCCGCCTCCCCTGGCGGTTCCTTTGCATTTTTTTGCTTCTCCAGTTTTTCGAATCCGTGCTGTGCGGGGAAGGCTTTGGCCAGGTGTTTGGCGAGGCGGCACAGGTAGTTTTTCACACGGTAAGTCCACTTATTTTGAAACTGTTACAAACGGCATTATTGGGAAGCTTTCTCTGGTTTTTTTCCCTCCGTAATTATCCAGGGGCTTATAGGATTTTTTACCTCTGCGATGCTTTGGAAGTGTGGATGCATGAAGTGAGAATCTGCGGAATAGATTCTGGTAACAACTTCTTTTAGGGGATAGGCGACTAAGTAGTCATAGATGTGAATGTTTGATTCGGCGCTGTCTCTCACCGCACTTATGACTACGTTAAAGTCTAGGGGCTTTATGAAAAATTTTCCCTTCTCAAAATCCTCCAATAACTTTAACCTTGAATCGACACTCAGATTTGATCTTCTGAGAACTTCTAGTATTTCACCTACCTGATAGCAACTAAGGGCAATTCGTAGATTAGGGTCACTTACTATGGAGTATAGGAATTTCCTCGCCAATTTATGGATTTCCCAGAATGGTTCCTCAACGGGTTTAACTAGGGCAAAATGCCAGATATTTGTATCTATCAGAACAAAGCTAGACATCCTCCGTTTCCTCGGCCCTAATCATGTCTTCGATGCTTTGCCTTTTGGGAGACTTCAACATTTTAGTTAGATTGAGTTCTTCTGATACTGGACGCCTTATCCTAATTTCGTCCCCAACAACCGTTGCTTCACAAAAACCATTCTCGGGCAGTTTCGCCCTATCCATAAGCTCCTTCGGAAGGTAAACTTTTCGACCAATTATTTTTACCCTCATTTTTCCAACCAAATTACCAAAACCATTACCAACATATAATATTATCGCAAACACAGACTAGCCAAAGGATTACCAAAGCCCTGAATTCTCTCTCCAAATCCCTCCCTCCACACCTAACCCAACTTCTCAACCCCCACGATTATTTTTCTCCTCCCCCAAACAAACCCTCCAAAAACCATCTACATTTGCTAAGTATTTCTACAATTATTTAATTGATGCCCTAAAGTAGAATAAAATATAAAATTATGCATTTGACTACCAGTTTAGGAAAAAATCTAAAAAAACACTTACCAGTTTTAATGAAGTTTTAGGGTGAAAATTATGTCTGACCAGTTTGATTTGTCTTTTCTGGATCGGCCTGAGATTCTGAGTTTCATTTTCTATCCTCGGAAGGATTTTGGGGAATCAAGGTTGGGCACTACACACTTCATCGAGGTGGAAGAAGGAGTCGACATCGGCTGCCGATTCTATATGAGTGGGAAGAATAATCCCTCCATTCTCTACTTTCACGGGAACGGTGAAACTGTGGGAGACTATGATTATGTTTCAACCAGTTTTACCCGAAGGGGAATCAACCTCTTTGTAGCTGACTACCGAGGATATGGGATGAGTGACGGCAGCCCCACCATTTCCAACCTAGTTAAAGACGCCCACCCCATTTTTAAGGGATTCAAAGAAATAGTTGCCCAAGAAAAATGCAGAAACAGCCTCTTCCTCATGGGACGCTCCCTAGGAAGTGTACCAGCTCTGGAGCTAGCTTACCACTACCAGGAAGAGATTAAGGGCTTAATCATAGAGAGCGGACCCGCTGACACCTTCAACATCCTCTTCAGCCTCTTTGGATTCGAAATTAGTCCCTCCCTGAAGCAAAAATTGGAAGCCGCCTCCAACAAGGCAAAAATCAGAGCAGTCCATATTCCAACCCTGATTATTCACGCCGAGCAGGATTCACTAATACCCCTAAGTGAGGGAGAGGCCCTCTACCAAAACTCGGGAGCCAAAGACAAAGAAATCTACATCGTACCGGGCGCCGACCACAACACCCTATGGCTAGTGGCAGGCGAAAAATACTACCAAAAAATAGAAGAATTCACCAAAAAACACGGCTAAAAACAATTAGACCTCATAAAAACCATTCAACCCTCCACAAAACCCACCAGAACACTCGTTACCCCCCCAATTTTCCACAAGGTCCATAAACCTATTCGGTACCTCTCTAACAAATGTTATCTCTTACAAAAAATTTTGCAAAAGATGCTGAAAATAGACGACCACCCCTCAAAAAAATAGAATTAGAAAGCCTACCCCAAAAATATAGTTCAAACCCTCATTTAGCATCTCTCTCTAAATAAAAATAACCCCCACAAAATAAGAATAAATAAATAGTTTAATAGCTAAAATTTAATATATTTGTTGGAGCTAAAAGTTATAGTGCGTGTTGAGGTTGTTGCGGATTTTGAGAAGGGGTAGCCTACAATTCACTTTCCAATGTTCCCCCGCTAAACCGGGGTTTTGTCAACCTTCCCGCACCAAAAGCAAGTCCAACATTCTACAGCACTGCCTCAGCACCAGAAAAAAAGTTTAGAGAGGAATGGGGTTGAAAAAACTCAAAATATTCTCCGTGGTGTTCTTCGCAGCAATCATGCTGGGGCTTGGGACCGGCGTGGTAACAGCACAAGCATATAGGCTTCCTGAACCAAATCCCCTCGTCATCGGCGTGTCCATGCTTACCCCTAACAAGAGTTCCGCTGTAATTAATACATTGGACTTAAAGATAATCGCGAGGATAGAGAACGGCTCACTCACCCTCCAGGAAATTGCTCCAATTAAGGAAATATGTCAAGACGTAGTGGCTGAGGGTTTTAAATAGTGGCAGAGGCAGAAAATAGTTAGTGGAGAGCTTAAGCCCTTCTCTTCACCTCCTGACAATGAAACACTTAAGGCCCTGTTCTTCCAATTTTTGTCCGAGAGCCAAAAAGATGCCGAGATTTTCAAATACTACGATGAACTGTTATTGCAGGAGAACCAAAAATTACTGGAGCAGCGAATCCCCATGGTAAACAGAATATTTGAAAACATAGACCTCATAGTAAGCAAAGGAACTCTTGTCAGAGGGTGGAATACAACCATCACCCAAAATGGAACAGAACTCATCACCATATGTCAATTCTACCAGCTGGAAATAAACGGCACCACCCTAAACGCCACCAAGGTGACGATAATAAGCAGCGATGGAACGGTAATCCAAGATCCCTACATAATGATTAGAAAAACCGACCTAATACACTGGTCAGGATACTGGCAACTGGTCACCTACTACGTACCCGTATGGACCATTTTTGGATTAATCTGGGCACCCGTCACAGAACTCTGGTGGATACCAGTACCCATACTCTAGGGATACGACTTTGCATGCTTCCTCCACCTCACTACTAACGAAAAAACTTTGTGGAATAGAGATACTGTTTATAGATTAGACGAGAATCTTGGCTATCAAGTAGCATCGGCGCTCGTGGCAGCAGCAATTTCCGGCTTCACCGCTGCGGCATTTTTGGTGTTATTCCCCGAGGGAGTTGCTTCCAAAATTTCAGCAGCTGTCTCAGCCTTGATATCTTTTATTTCAGCTCTCATTGGTAGTCCGATAGACAAAATACCAAAGGATTTAAAGACAAAAATACTAGAAGTCGAGCAGATTAACGATGCGACTGACCCAAATTTTGGTTTCAGATTTTATGAATATGTTCACGCTCCGATAACTCCCCCAATAGACTGCCTCGATAAGCAAGCCACCCATGCTTGGTACTACGTAACTGCAACCAACGGAATTGTATGTGCAACACCACCATTCGATAAGCCTCTCCCTGTATCAATCCAGTATGCAACTACTTGGGTAGAGTTCTATCATTGGGTCGCAAGCAACTACGGGGGCTACAACAGCTGGATCTGGATTGGGGGAATACCCGGCGGAACACCACCCGCATAAACTTCCCCTTTTTACGTGGAAAATAGTTTTGCTTGCATAACGCCCAAAGTTTTAAAAAATTTTATACATGTAAAGATTGTTGGAGGGTTGATGTTGTCTAAAGTTTTGGGAAGAAAGGTTTGGGAAACTCGTGTGGGTTACACCTTTGCAGCTACATCCCTGTTAGCGTTTGTATTAGTGTTATTTCTTCCGAGGATACTATTTCAGGAGTTACTCGTTTGGATACTATTCCAAGTGTGTTTTTGGGCAACAATTTCCATGTATCCACCCTTAATTGCCTGGCGAATTGCGTGGCCTTTGATAGCCTTTACCCCACTGATGTTGGGGCCCAGCATCTTTGTCCTAGCTTACCCCTACTTCTCCCTGGTGTTGGTCGGCTTCAGCGGGTTGGGCTTTGTGGCAGCATTCGGCTTGCTTAGAACGAAAAAGTGGGGAACCCCGCTCTCAATTGTGTTTGCCTTCCTAGCCGCATGTCTTACGCTCTCCCTGTTCAGCTGGTTTGATTTAATAACAGTACCTAAAGCAATCATACAAATCATAACATTAATCACTTTTATCATATACGCTGGTGTGTTATTTAAGTTCCGAGAAGAAAAACTGTCAAACCAGTTTTGGGAGGTCTCTATAGCCTACATCTTTGTAGCCACATCCCTTTCGGCATTCGTTATGGCCTCACTCCTTGGCCCCATACTCCTTTTGGAAATGTGGGCCTGGGTATCGCTATTTCAGGTAGGACTTTGGACGATTCTTGCCACAACGCCGATAACAATTTATGACCAGCTGGATAAACTCATGCGCCTCTATTTGTATATGGAGGTTCTCAAATCAAGTTCAGTATTCGGCCCCGAGATCCTTTATCCTAACCATTATTTCTCGTGTGTACTGTTTTCCTCCATAGTATTGAGTGGTCTCGGCGGGTTGGGTTTGGCGGCGGCATTCAGTTTGCTCAGAACTAAAAAATGGGGACCCTACGCGTCGTATGTGTTCAGCTTACTAGTATGGCCTCTGGCGCTCTACATATTCCTGTCGTTTGAAATGTTAACCATTCCACGGTCAATCATACAATTTGCATCATTGCCCATATTTGTATTCTATTTCTATATTTGGGTGTTCCTGGCAAAAATAACGTTAAAAGGTAGGGAGGAAGAAAAATCGAATTGAAAAAAATCTTTGGTGTCCTTCGGCAACTATGATCGGGAACCAGCGTGGTAAAGGCAAAGGAATATAAAGTTCCGAAAGCCAAAACGCCTCACACTGGAAATACCCTTAACTTTTCAGAACTCGCAGGTCGTTAATCCGCTAGATGCAAAGACAATAGCAAGAATAGAGAGCGGCTCACTTACCCAACAGGAAATCGAAGAGTATAAGGACATTCTCCAGGAAAGCATAAACCAGGGATTTAAAAGATGGCAGATTCAGAATTCTAGATTCTCGATGAGCAGGTCCACACTGGATAATGAAACCCTTAAATCCACCCTTTTTGCCTTCCTGGAAGAGAACTCCGAGTATCGGGAGCAATTCAAACTCTACGATAAACTGCTCAGCTTGGAGATAGAGCAAAAAATAGAGAACATAACCCGCCGGGTACACGAATCGTTCAAAAACATAGACCTCATAATGAAACAGGGACAGTTGGTGCGTGAGTGGAACGAGACCGTAACAATAGATGGCGAGAACTGCACCGCAATAAACCGGGTATATGAGCTGGAGGTAAACGGAACCATCCTAACCTTCATTAAAGTTTCAATCTATAGTCTGGGTGGAGTAATGGTTAAAGATCCATATGGAATGCTGGTAGCTAATCCTCTGGTATACTGGACTTGGGTTTGGGGTGGATGGTTTACGTGGTATTTAGTTCCTGTAGTGTACGGTATGGACTACCTGTCATATACTCGCTTCCCTGGAGAACCAAGTAATGAAGCAAATTTGTATTACGCAGATTTGTTATGGGTCTACACCGAGCAGAGATACAATTATCAAAAGACATTTGGACAGATAGGTTCCATCGCTTTTGCCGCATATAGGTTGGGTCTACCGGAAATAGCGATTATTCTGGCTGCGATAGCAGCGGCAGGGATAACTCTTTCAGAGGTTTGGTATGAAACACATTATAATGCGGCGGTTGCTATGTTTAGTTATAACTATGCCAAAGACCCGAGTTTTGGATTTGAGATTATGCAAAGGCTCCACTTGCTATACACTCCACAAACTTGGGACCTTATATCCTTCACAACCTGGAACTTTGTTAATATTGACGGCATTGTTTCTCAACAGGCACCTGATCCTGGCTTAGTGCAACCAATAACTAATGCCTATCATGTGAGTGTTCTTAACAATGCCTGTGTACTCTGGATTTCAAACTACGGCGCTGGCAATTGGGTTGTATGGGGCCCATATAGTACACCGTGGTAGATTCTAAATATGCGGAGGTGTAAAAGTATTGATGAAACTTTTGAGTTCCTCCTTCTTTTATTTAATTCTTCAATTGTGGATGTTGAAGGAGGTCTATAAATGTTGAGTTTGTGGGATAATACGGATATTAACGTCGTGTATGGTCGGCTACTTGCATTGGGGATTCTTCTATCGATACCCGTTGTAGTTTCCGCGTTATACCTGATTCAGATGGGTAGTCCTAGTGTTGTCCTTCCTCTCTTGAACCTGGTTCCGCCACAGATTCTTGTTGTGTCCCCTCTCACTATAAGTAACGGGCCTAGTACTGTACCTGTTGTATCCTCATTCACACTTCTCTTAACCCTTGTGAGCCTGATTTGTGTTGCGCTTGATTTTATCATTGCAGGCTGGTACTTGTCCCTCATACGTTTTGTGAGATACACTCCGGGTTACAACACCTTCGGGGATGTAAAGCGAGGAATAAACTCCCTGCTTAAAGGAACTAAAAAAGACAAAGAAATGCTAACCCTCTTCGCAGCCATGACAATAAGCTTTTACCTCTCCTTCGCATTGTTCTTCGTTATTTTCGTGGCAAAAATATTCCCCAACTACCTGCTACTCTCACCAGTGGTTCTGCTCCTGCTTTTCTCCGGTCTCACCTACAGACCATGCAAAAAGTACATGGAGAACGCACTACAGCACTACAGTCCTCAAGAATACGGAAAATGATTTCCAGTTCAACTCTATAACCAATCTGGGTTCATACGCTACTCTCATAGCCCACCCGAAAAATTCCCGCAATATAACTTCATCTTCATCGACAATATTTGATGGCTGCACCACATAATTATTTTTACAGCAAACTGGAATTCAAATTGAAGAGTACGACGCGAACAACCCATGACGTACATTTAAGTATTTCATAACTTTACATGGGCATAAAAAGTTTTTAGTGCATTTTTGGTATTTGGAGCATGTTTGGAGACAATGATTCCCTGAAAAGGGGGGTTAGGCTACAATCTGAGAGAAGCTCTATGAAGCCTCCTTTTGGCAAAACGGGGAAATAAATGGGAGACCCAAAAACACACAAGAAGACAACACAGAGCCCCATCCAAAGACATTCCCCAGCGGCTTGCACCAAATACTTTTTACGCCCGATTTACATTTCAGAATTTGGTTTCTGGGAGCCCTTTGAGAGCAGTGATTAAAATTTTTATTTCTATTCTCTCTGCTTGAAAATGGGTTTTGCGGATTGTTTATTCTTTTAGAATTCTATTTCTTCTATGGCTTTTCGGGTTGGCCATTTCCACGCTGTTTCTGTTTCAATGACTCCTTTCCTTTTGAGTTCCTCTTTGAGCTTGTTTGATACGTTTTCCAAGAATTTTTCGGTGTCATAAATTATGATTCCATGTATTAGGGCATCTAGGAGGTATGGGGGTTTTCTCTCAGCAACTTTTACCATTTCCTCAGGCGTGTACCATATTGACTCCACCCCTAAGCCGGTCATGCCCTGTATTTCTGTTTTGTACATTGTTCTTTCGAAATAGTCGCTTGGCAGATCCTTTATCACAGCTAAGATGTCTATGTCGCTTTGGTGTTCTTCGTCGAATCGAGCCTTACCAGTGGCGACGGAGCCGAACACAAGTATGGCTACCACTTTTTCGCCTAGCTTTTCTAGAAGGTTTGAAACATAATCCTCCAGCCACTTTTTATACATGGGATGCTTAATTTGGGAATAGTTTGGATAACTCAACCTTTACCCTCCTCAACTCGGGCTGCACTTCTGGAAATAAGTTCTGGAGCTCCAACAGACGAATATAAGCATCGACAAGTTCCTCGGTAACTCGAATTAGTTCCAGAGTTTTGTTCCTGTCATATAATTCTTCGGGACGCAGAATCGTGGTAGGGGTCTCCACACCATATCGGGGTATTGTTCCCTGTTCCTCAAGAATTTTTGCTTTTGAAATAATCTGGAAGACCAGTTTTTTCTGAGTTTCTGTAAGTTGTCTCTCATCTAAAACATTTTTGATAATTGCTGTGGGTTTGTGGGTTTTTTTGAATTGGAGACCAAATAGAAAAATGAGACCTTTAGATAAACGCTCCGCAGAAGTTTGAGCTCTAAAAACAGCTGCGGCGAAATCCTCTGACTCAAAATTTCTAATAACTCTCTCTAAATCACTAATGGCCATGAGAATCCATACCCTAGCTCTCTCAAAATTCGTTCCCAAGAAACCACCAATTGTAAAACTTGTTCTCTACCCTCAAATATCCATATCACATAATGGACATAAATATGTTAGGGTAAAAATTGGGGAGCCTGCTATATGGTTTGAGCGGTTTTCAGAAATTTCTCAACTTCGCTTTCCGTGGGTAACCCGCTCCGAGCCCCGAAGTGTTGGCATTTTATGGCCGCCACGGCATTTGCAAATTCTGCTGTTCTCTCCAGAGTCCAACCTTTAAGTAGACCATAGAGGAATGCCCCGTGAAAAGCGTCTCCCGCACCCGTGGTGTCCTTAACTTCAACCCTGTAGGCAGGCTTCCTGACAATTTCATCCTTGGTCGCCACTATACATCCCCTGTTTCCAAGAGTGATGCCCACAATGCTTGGACCCATATCCAGAAGTTTCCTTACCGCCTTCTCGGGTTCCTCCTCCCCAGTTAATTCCTTGGCGGCAATTTTACAGGGAATGAAAACATCTATGAGCCCAATAAAGTTCTCCACATCCTTTTTTGTGAGGCCGAAAATCTCCACTGCGCTTAGGGAGGTGCTCAAGTCAAAGGAAACCTGAGCCCCCCTCTTTTTAGCGATTTCCGCTGAGCGTATCGCAGATTGGGGATTAATCCCATCCATGTGAATCATCTTTGAAGAGGCAATGTAGTCACTCGTTTGCTCCACGTCTTCGGGTGTGAGGAAGGGGGCCGCTCCCGGATAGTGGGAAATCTTTCGCTCCCCCTTAGGGTCTACCTGAATAAAGCTTAGGGCGGAGCCGAAACGCCTGTCCCTTAGTATTTTGCTGGTGTCCACGCCATCCTTTTCAAAAGTCTTCACCATATTGTATCCAAAGGGATCCATGCCTATTTTTCCTATGAAACCCACCTTTGCCCCCAGACGAGCCAAAGTTACTATGGCGTTGGCAGCCACTCCCCCATAGTGCTGCTCAAACTCAAAAGTTATGACCACCTCGTCAACCTCGGGAAACTTGGGAACCCTCATTACCAGGTCCACACAAGTCAATCCGATGCCCACAACATCCAGAACTTTTACAGACATTTTAATCCCCTTTCACCAAATATATGCAGTAATATTCACTCTTACCCTTTTTTTATTTTTCCTCATAATTCCTTTAGTGCTTCTTCCACTGTCGCATTCTGGTGTATTATCTTTGCTATGGCTCTAGTCATAGCTGTAGGGTTTTTGTACTGCCAAATGTTTCTACCGAAAACTACTCCCTTCCCGCCGGCGTCAATTGCTCCCCTCACCACTCCCAAAACGTCTTTGGGTGTTTCCATTTTGGCTCCTCCAGCGATGAGTACTGGTATGGAACAGTTTTCTATAACTTTTCTGAACGATTCCGGACTCCCAGTGTAATTAGTTTTTATGAAGTCAGCTCCATACTCTTGCCCGATTCTGGCAGCAAAGGACACATGTCCCACATCGTAGGCGTCCTTAACAATGTTGCCGACCATGGGAAGGGTTTCCGCAAGTAGGGGCATGCCCCACTTGTGGCACTCTTCAGCCACGTATCCCAGAATCTCTAGGGTGGCAGCTTCGCAGGGGGCACCAAAAAAGCCCATAACAATGACGCCGTCCACACCCAGCCTCACTGCTTCCTCCACACTATAAATCAGGTGCCAATCAGTCACCTTATTAAAGTCCAAAAGACTATAGATACTCCCACCGCTGTCCAGGCGCAGTATTGTGCCCACCCTTCCAACCATGAGGTCGTGGAACTCCTTTATTATGCCGTAGCTGGTCATTATCGCGTCAGCGCCACCCTCAATCACCTTCTCGATTGTTTCACCGGGCTTCTCTATGCCCTGCATGGGTCCAAAAGTGAAGGAGTGATCCAAAGCCACAACAAGAGACCTTCCATCCTTCTGGAAAATCCGTCCCAATCGAAACTTTTTACCAATAACCATAATCGAATCCACCATTCCAAAAATTTTCCAAATATAAAACCACTTATAGGTTAAAGAAAGCTCCACACAAATAATATTTTCGCCCCCCAACTCTATGAGAGTTAAAAGACTAAGTATCTTCAAAGGAAATCTGTCGGCAAACTTAAATGCATCCAAACCTCATTAGAAATGCTTAAGACTACTTCAAAATTCGAATTAGGGATTAAAAGGTTTGGGAGAGTTTACCTTAATGGATAGGCCCAGAGTTGGTGTTTTAAGTATTGTTGATCCCCGAGAGGAGTTCTACCAGGGAATGCTCAAAAGCGGAGTGGACATGAAACAGCTGGAAGGCTTTTTACACGCAGAACTCATAAAACTGTTGGAGGAAAAGGGAGCGGAGGCAATTGACTGTGGAAGAGTAAACTCCAAGAAAGAAGCTCTAGAAGCGGTTTCCGAACTAGTACTTAGGGGAGGAGAATCTCTCATCATGTGCATTCCAGGTTGGACCTACCCCTCCATAGGTGTGGCTGCGGCAAAAAAAGCCCAAAGCCACTCCATCCCCGTAATGGTTTTGGCTCCCATGGCTCTCAGTGGACCCACAGCAGTGAAGGGAGCACTGGAAGAGGTGGGAATAAAAAATAGAACACTCTTTGTAAGTGGAGCCATAAACAGCCCCCAAGTAGCCTCGGAAACCATGGCATTTGTGAGAGCCGCCACTGCAATTAACCGACTCAGAGGCTCAACCCTGGGAGTAATTGGAGGAAGATCCATGGGGATATACACAGCGGCCGCCGACCCCAGCCAGATTCAGAGAATCTTCGGCGTAGACGTGGAACACATAGACCAAGTAGAAATCATAAGAGAAGCGGAAAACATTCCCCCACAGGTTGTGAAGCAGTACCTAGAATGGATTAATGAGAACTGCAAAGTCTTAAAGGACGGAGAAGTGGTTACCGATGAAACTTTGGAGAGGCAGATTAGGAGCTACGTGGCCGCGAAACGCATAGTGGCCAGCTTGGAACTGGATTTTGTGGGGATTAAGTGCCAACCCGAGCTCAGCGACAAATATGTTAACCAGTGCCTCACCCCCACATTTCTAAATGATCCTTACGATGCGGAGGGAAAAAAGGAAACCACCCCCTGCGCCTGCGAAGCAGACCTAAATGGAGTCCTCACTATGCAGATACTAAAACTCCTAAGTGGCGGAAAACCGGTCTATTTCGGAGACATACTCTTCTGGGACCGGGAAAAAAGACTCTTCACCATCGCAAACTGCGGCGGAGCAAGCACCTGGTACACCAAACGTTCACAAAACCCCCAAGACAACCTCAAGGGAGTGGAACTCGTATCCCAAGTCCAAGGAAAAGCGGGTGGAGCGGCAGTCCACTACATTGCAGAGGAGGGAGAACCAGTAACATGGGCCAGGCTTGGAAGAACCCAAGGAGAATACCACATGATAGTAATTAGGGGAAGAATAGTGAGAAGTGAAGCCTTTGAAAACATGATGAAGTGGCCAGTGATAAGCATAGCCTTAGAATGCGACCCAGCGCAAATCTTAGAGGTTTACCCCAGCCAACACGCCCAACTAGTTGTAGGAGACGTAACAAAAGAAATCACGGAATTCTGCAGACTGCTAGAAATAAAAACACTAAACTTCTGAAACACTCCCTTTTATCCCCCAACACCATCCTAGTAAACCCGTTTTGATCCCCCTTTTTATTTTGCCATGAAAAACATTTTTCATACTTTATCTGAAACGCTTTCAGCGTATGTTGGTTTGTCTAAGAAGCGTAGCTTATGTAGGTTTTTTTAGCTCTGCCTCCTCTTCAAGAATTTACTATACCCTTTTGTTTTTAGAATTAGGCTCCCATCAGGATTCTTCAGGAGATAAAGCAATACCTCCTCTGCTTCTTTGACATATTTTAATTTTCGTTTCCTTAATGTTTCTAGGTTGGGGATACTGCCAGTTTTTTCAACTGCTCCAGCAAGAGTTTGCCCTAAATGGCTCATTGGTTTAAAGTGCCCCCCCTTTTAATAGTCTAATTCTTTACAAAATCGACGGCAAGAAGACCCCTCCAAAAATCGTGGGGAATGTCAATAAACACAAGTTTTATATCAATAATTCTTCCTATACTATCCCTTAAAAAAGGAGGGTTTACGTGTCTAAGAAGAAGGAAATCATCTGGATGAGTGCCATACAACTCGCCAACTCCATAAAGAAGGGAGAAATTTCACCAGTTGAAGTCATAGACGCTTTCTATAATCGCATCAAGAAGGTTAATCCCGAGATTAACGCCTTTGTTACCCTGACCGAGGAGAGTGCCCGGAAGGAAGCTGAAGCTGCAGAGCAGGCAGTAAAGAGCCGCAAGAAGCTGGGGCCACTTCACGGTGTGCCAGTAGCCATAAAGGACAACATTCCAGTTAAGGGCGTTCGCACCACATACGGCTCCAAACTCTACGAGAACCATGTTCCAGAGGAAGACATGGTTTTGGTGGAGCGGCTAAAAAACGCGGGAGCAATTATTCTGGGTAAGACTAATCTTCCAGAGTTTGGCTTAATTCCCATCACAGACAACCCCATTTTCGGAGCTTCCAAGAATCCCTGGGATAGAACAAAGACCACGGGAGGCTCCAGCGGAGGCTCCGCAGCTGCTGTGGCCACGGGCATGTGTCCTATTGCGGTAGGCAATGATGGAGGGGGCAGCATAAGGGTTCCCTGTAGTCTTTGTGGCGTTTTCGGTTTGAAGCCTTCCCTTGGCCGCATTCCGCGTTGGCCGGCTTTGCCAGGATGGGAAACAATGGCGTCAGAAGGACCTATTACTCGAAGTGTGGCTGACGCCGCCCTAATGATGGATGTTATGTCTGGCCCCGACAATAGGGATTATCTCTCACTGCCCCCACCCGGTGTGCGCTACTTGGAAAACTTGGAGAAAGGGGTTAAGAAAAAGAAGTTCGCCTACAGCCCTGACTTGGGATACGCAGTAGTTGACCCAGAAGTTCTGGAGGTTACAAGGAAGGCGGCTTTCGATTTTGCCGATGCTGGCCATAGTGTGGAGGAGGTTAAGCTGGACTTTCCCAACATGGAGGGAGACTTAGTAAACCAGGTAGTTGCAGAAACAGTTGCAGCCTACGGAGATCGTTTGGAGGAGTGGAAAAAAGTGTGTTATAAGCCGTATCTTGACTTTCTCTGGCTGGCTGACGCCTTGAAAGCGGTCGACTATGTTAAGACACAGTATCGTAGGAAGGAGCTCTGGGAAAAGGTTAGACGCGTTTTTGAGAAATATGACTTCCTTTTGACTCCCGCAACCGCTATTCCCGCCTTCAACCTAGAGTTGGGTATGGGGCCCTCCCAAATTGCAGGGAAACCCGTGGGTCCAGTGGGCTGGATTGCTTTTACCTATCCCTTCAACTTTACAGGTCAACCTGCAGCCTCGGTTCCCTGCGGCTTCACTAAGGACAAGCTTCCAGTGGGTCTCCAGATTGTGGGCAACCGCTTCGATGATCTAGGAGTGCTCCAGGCAGCCAGAGCATTCGAAAAGATTTTGCCCTGGCAAGACAAGAAACCACCAATTTAAGGCACAAAGAAGCAAACAAAAAAGTTGAATCAAACACCTCCAACAATTCCCATTCTTCTTTTTCTCTCCCCCCTTTTTGGGTATGGTTTGTTACTTTTTTGGCGCTGAATTTGGTTTGTTTTGCAAAAGCTTATTTTGTGGTTGTGATGAGAGGATATTAATACTTGTTGGAGAGAGGTGAACATTTTGAATTTGGCATCTGATGTGGTTTCCAATGAGGAAATTTTGGGTTGGGTAGAGGAAATAGCGTCCTATGGCTATCGCAGGCCTGGAACCTTGGCTGACTCCAAGGCTGTGGAATACATTGCGAAGAAGTTTGAGGATTTTGGATTAAGCGATGTAGAAAAGCAGCCCTATCAGATACTAAAATGGGAAGCCCGAGACTGGAAGCTCACCGTGGGCGAAAGCGAAATACCTTGCTTTCACACACCGAACACCGGCTTCACAGATGAAAACGGCGTGGAGGGCGAAATGGTTTACTTGGGAGATGGAACTGCCAAGGATTTCGAGGGTAAGGATGTTGAGGGAAAAATTGTTTTGATGAATGTACGCTTCCCACTGCTTCAGGCAAATCTGTTGGAGAAAATGGCGTTCTTTGTCTGGGACCCAAAGGAAACACTCAAACATTTTGCCCACCACACAGCTTGGATTTATCCCAACTGGTGGTTAGCCTACTGGCACGCATGCAAACAAAAAGCAGCGGGAATAGTGGGTATTTTGGCAGACTACCCCACCAACGAAAACCGAATATACATTCCCTATTTTGGACCACTAAACCAAGAAATACCAGACTGGTTTCTCACCCGCCTAGGACTACCGGGAAAGATACCAGGTTGGATACCCGGACTATGGATTGGCAGAAGAGACGGAGCGGAACTAGTGGAAAAATTGCAGAATGCGGAAGGCAGCCTTAAGGCGAACTTAATCTTGACTGGAGAAGTGGAACCAGCCACCACCCACAACATTGTCGCGGTACTGCCGGGAAAAACCGAAGATACAATAGTGGTGCATTCCCACCACGATGGTCCTTGGAACAGTGCTGTGGAGGACGCCTCCGGAGTAGCAGAAGTTCTAGCAGTGGCTGAGCACTTTACCAAAACACCCTTATCTGAGAGAGAGAAAACCCTAGTTTTTCTATCTACGGGAACCCACTTTGGAGGACCCGCAAGAGGGGACAGCACCTTCATAGAGAATAATCCAGACATAATGCGGAGACTGGTAATGGATGTGTGCATTGAGCATATTGCCCAAGACTTCGACGCAGAGCAGGGAGAATGGGTGGACACTGGCCTACCCGAGCCCCGGGGAGTTTTCACCAAGGGAGGAAGCGAAGAAGCCACCAGCAACCTGGTCTATAATTTGGCCGTGGAAGCCGAAAAATACAATCTGGAACGCCTCATAATATTGCCTGGAACCACTCCTTTAGGAGTGCCCACGGACGCTATGGCCTTTTTCAGAGCGGGATATCCCATATACAGCTACATCTCGGGGCCAGAGTACCTTTTTGACCCCTGCGACACCCTGGATAAGGTGGCAGTAGACCAGCTGAATCCAGTGGCAGCAGCATTCATTGGAGTCATTAAAAAGATAGATAAAGCCGACCCGAGCAAAATAAGAGGACACTAACAATTTTAAGAGATAAAAACTATCAAGTAATAAAAAACGGGTGGCGTTTCATGGTTAAAGAGGGAGAAATTGTTTGGATGAGCGCTTTGGAGCTTTCCAAAGCCATAAGGGATGGTGAATTATCACCGGTTGATGTTGTTGATGCCTTCTTTAAAAGAATTGAAAAAGTGAATCCGGAAATTAATGCCTTCGTAACTCTAACAGAGGAGAGTGCCCGGAGGGAAGCTGAGGCTGCAGAGAAGGCTGTAAAGAGCCGCAAGAAGCTGGGCCCCCTGCATGGTGTTCCGGTTGCCATAAAGGATAATATGCCAGTTAAGGGTGTTCGCACCACTTGGGGTTCAAAGCTTTACGAGAACTGTGTTCCCAATGAGGACTATGTTCTTGTGGAGAGGCTGAGGAGTTCCGGTGCCATAATAATGGGCAAGACTAATCTTCCCGAGTTCGGCTTAATTGGCATTACGGACAATTCTGTTTTTGGAGTTACCAGAAATCCTTGGGATAAAACTACGACTTGTGGAGGTTCAAGTGGGGGTTCCGCGGCTGCGGTGGCTGCGGGTTTGTGTCCCATTGCGGTGGGAAATGATTGGGGAGGTTCTTTAAGGACTCCAGCTAGTTTTTGCGGTGTTTTCGGCTTCAAACCCCACTTGGGACGTATTCCGCGTTGGCCTCAGCTTTCTGGATTTGAGACGTTGGCTGTGGAAGGCCCCATTACCCGGACGGTTGCGGACGCCGCTTTAATGCTGGACATAATGGCTGGACCCGACAGCAGGGATTATCTCTCGCTTCCCCCGCCAGGTGTGAGCTACCTTGAAAACCTAGAGAGAGGCATTAAGGGGAAGAAGTTTGCCTTCAGTCCTGATTTGGGTTACGCAATAATTGAACCAGAAGTTGAGGAGATTGCGAGAAGGGCGGCCTTCTCCTTTACGGATTTGGGTTGCGTGGTGGAGGAGGTAAAGCTGAACCTCATTGATATGGGAGCGGATTTTGTGAGCGTGGAGGTTTCGAACATGGTTGCAGCGATGGGGGATCGTATGGAGGAGTGGAAGAAGGTTTGTTATAAGCCGTATCTTGACTTTCTCTAGCTTGCGGATCACATAAAGGCTACGGATTATTGTAAGATTGAGTATCGGCGTAAGGAACTGTGGGATCAGCTTAGAAGGGTTTTTGAGAAGTACGATTTTCTCCTGACTCCAACGAATGCCGTTCCCCCATTCAAGATAGATGTGGGGTTGGGGCCTAATGAGATTGCGGGAAAGCCTGTGGGGCCCACGGGTTGGACAGCTTTTACCTTCCCGTTGTCCGAAACTTACCCATCTAGGACATTCTCCCAGTGGTGTTCGGTTCCTGCTTCACAGGGGAGCACCTGCCCTAGGGCATGAACCTCTCCACTCTGGCAGGCGTTTAGCGTCTCC
>JAHAWU010000080.1 GCA_018383815.1 Candidatus Jordarchaeia archaeon
AAAACTAAAGACAAAGGTTCTATGTGCGATGCACTGCAGCGGATTCAAATTTACAGCTCGTATGATGAGCGAGATTCCCGAAGCTGCGGTTCAGGGAATCGTAGGAACAATTTTCACCCTATAGTAAATGTTTAAATAGAAATTCAATCTTCCCACTTCTTACCTTTTTTTCCATCTTCAAGAAAAATGTTATTTTTATAAAAAGGGAGGATATTATTAATCAATATTTAAACGGATTCTTTTCTTTCGCGTTGTTTGTCATGTGGCTTTAGATTTCCTCCCAAATTTGCCACATGTCTTTAAGCGATTTTTTGGTTATTTTAAGAAATTATAATCTGTATTTTTTCTACTGCGGGTTCGCAGACCTTACGGACTCCGTGTTCTCCTGGTTCATAGTGGGATTTTAGTAGTCCTGCCTTCTCTAGAATTTTAACTTGTGCTGAGACATTGGCTTCTGTTTGTTTTAGTGTTTCTGCTATTCTGCTAACGTCCATTTTCTTTTCTCTGAGGAGTCTTAGGATTTCCCACCTCGTTTGGGAAGCCAGAGCTTTTGCAATTTTAGCCACTTCTTCATTTTTAACAATTAATTCTGACATTATCTTCACCTTTTTTAATTCTTCTTAAAAAGAATAGTACTTATAACTCTTTTTAAATTTATCTTACCTTTAAGTATACCTTTACCATATCTTTTATGTGTTATAATTTTTCGTAATATTAGTACTCTGTATTTTTACCTATTATCGCTTATAGTATAACTTTAAAAAACTTTTATATGTTTAAGTATGCTCATTTTACCTTTTTTTCTCACATTAAACCTTCTATTCAATTGGTTAATCTGATTATTTAAGTGCAAAATAACCATTCCCTCTTTAATTTGAATTGCAGAAATATATCTCTAATAAAAACAGTTTAAAATAGAAGCTATTCTACTTTTTTAATGAATTTTGGGTTTTCCCAATTAGCCCGGTGTGGTTCGATGGAGAAAGCAATCAAATCCTTTAAACAACTGCAGAATGAAGATTTCCGGATTTTGGCAACTGTAGAAAGAGGGATGGGCAGCTACGAATATGTACCAATAGATTACATTACGAAAGGTTACTCTAAAAATGTGAATGAAGCTATTTCTCGATTAGATCGTCTTCACAAGTTGAACCTGCTTGTCCGCTGGATTGGCGCCTACATTGGCTACAGATTAACTCTTTCTGGGTACGACATTTTAGCTCTTGGTTCACTTGTTTCTTCTAATATTATTTATGCCTTCGGCCATAGGATAGGTATAGGAAAAGAATCAGATGTTTACGATGCTTTAACTCCCTCTAATGAGAGGGTTATAGTTAAACTTCACAGGCTGGGCAGAACCAGTTTTAAGCAAGTACGACGGCTACGCAGCTATGTTCGTAATAAGGGTGGTTCTTGGTTCTTTGCTAGTCGTGGTTCCGCGGAAAAAGAGTATTCGGCGCTTCAAATTCTTTTCGAAGCGGGAATTAATGTTCCCCGACCAAGGGGGCGGAACAGACATGCGGTAGTTATGGATTTTGTAGAGGGAGATGAACTATACTTAATCAGGGAGTTGCCGAATCCATTAAAAATTCTCAACGAAATTTTGGATAATGTGAAGTTATCATACCAGGTGGGTATAGTTCATTCGGATCTTAGTGAACACAACGTTATTGTTAAACCCGATTTTCACGTGGTTCTAATAGATTGGCCACAGTGGCTGCCAGTTAAACATGTAGAAGCTTTGCGATATTTAAGAAGAGATGTCTCTAATATTCTCAGATTTTTTGAGAGGCGGTTCGGCGTAAAGAAAGATTTGGAAGAAACTATGAAAAAAATTCTTTGAACTTTTTTGTGATGACTTAATTTTATGTGGTGAAGTATTAATAATTGAATTATATAATAAAAGTGATATTTGTACAGACGATAAAAGTAAAAACATAGTTGGTGTTTTTTAAATTGAGGAAGGATTATTCAGCGTTCTGTTTTTAGAAACTGGTGGTTTAGCTTGTCGAAAATTGTATCGGGCTCCTGCATTATGGGTGTTGATATTTTACCTATGAGTTCTCCATCCTCAATGCTAAGTCGTAGGTATGCGGCCTTTCTATTAAGTAAGGATGCCAATGAAACCTTTGAGAAGCTGACCTTAAGAGAACTCTTAAAACTCATCAATGAGGTAAAACCAGATATTGTCGCATCCGATAACATTTTTGAATTCGCTCCAAATCAGAGGGGGATAATATATCTCCTTAGAAGGTTTCCTCCCAGAACAAAGCTTGTACAGGTTACTGGTTCGCCTGCGGGTGGAATGGAGCCATTAACCAGTATTGCGGCAAAATACGGTCTAACTATTTCTTCAAAGTTGAGTCCGATGGAGAGTGCTGAAATTTGTGCTCGGCTCGCCGCCAAGGGTGTTGGCTACATTGTTTATGCCTTTGAGAATGAGACTAAGATTATTGTTTCGCGAGGCAGAACCTTGGGGCCAGGAGGTTCTAGTTCTGAGAGGTTCCGAAGGAGGCTGCATGCCCTCGTTTCTCAAACTACTCAGGTGATTAAAAATATACTGGATGACGCTAAAATAGATTATGACCTTTACACCCAGGAATCTGAACATGGTTTAAAACAAAGTAAATTTCTGGTTTACACGGATAGGGCTAGACTGGGAAGTTTAGTAAAACCAAGCAGAGGGCGGGACGTTCAAGTTAAAGTTGAACCAGTGGCTCTTGATGAATTGGAATGGATTCCTCTCATTCCCAAAGTTGTTACACCAATATCGAAGAAGGCTCTGATTCTAGGAATAGATCCCGGAATAACCTGTGGTCTAGCCGTTTTGGATTTAGATGGAAACCTACTTTTGCTTCAGAGCGAGAAGGAGTTAACGCGAAAAAAGATTATAGAGGAGATTTCAAATTTTGGTGTTCCAATATACATTGGTTCAGATGTTTATCCCCCTCCAGAATTTGTTAAAAAACTAGCCAATTCCGTCAACGCCAAAATATTCTCCCCTGCACACACTATGAGTGTTGATGAGAAAAGGGAAATAACTAGGAAATTCCTAGATGGAAAAAGTATAAAGGTCCGAGACTCCCATCAACGCGATGCTTTAGCTTCCGCTATAAAGACTTACCAATATCTAAAAAATAAATTTGAACAGGTGGAAGCACACGTTAAAGAAATGAATGTAGATGTGCCTCTAGATCAGGTGAAAGCCTCAGTCGCCAAGGGCGCCTCCATAAGTGAGGCTATAGCGTCATTTCTGGAAGAGGAGCTTGAGGAAGCAGAAGAAGTTAAGGCGGTATCGGAAGAAAAGCCTGAAGAAACGATCGATAAACTCAGGAAAAATCTGGAGCAGCTTCGTTGCAAATTCCGCAGGTGCAGAGAAAAGAACCAGAGGTTGGAGCAACAAATTTTACAATCTCAGGAAATGATTAACAGTTTGAAGGAGGAAATCAAAGCTCTAAATAACCAGTTGGAAGTGCTGCGGTCCGAAAATTTTGCAGAGATTAAGCTTAACCGGTTGCACACCAGGTACCAGGAGGAGAATGCCAGATTAAAGGCGGAGTTAGCCAGAATTAAAAGCGAACTAGCCTCAGTTAGACTTCAACTATCCGGCCTCAGAAGAATAAAACTCATGGAGTCAAGAGGACTCGTCTACCCCTTAAAAGTTGTGAAATCCTTTACCCAAGAGGAAATTCGTAAAGCAGATGAACTTCTAGGAATAAAGGCAGGAGACATAGTTTTTCTCGAAGACTCTACGGGAGGGGGACGCCAAACAGCTGAAATCCTAGTGCAGAAACGAATATCCGCTGTTATCTGCGGTTCCGGAATTTCTCACATGGCGCTGGAAAGATTTCTAGAAGCAGATATACCCATTATTCCACGTGAAGACATCAACATAAAACAAGTAGACGAATTTGCCATTGTAGATAAGGGAGAGTTGGAGAGAGTACTAACTAAGTATAAGCAGAGAACACTAGAACAGAAAAGGGCTCAAGCAGAGAAATTACTTGAAACCGTTGTCAAACAATATAGAGAAGAACGGCAACGTGAACTATCTGAGAACCATTAGTTTCCTCCCCATTCACGAACCACATATAATGCAAATTACTTCAAATCTAAAAGAAGTGCTATGAACTTCGGTTCTACTTTTTGCCTTTAACTTCCTTACTCTTTTCCTTTTCTTTCTCTTTGGGTTCCTCAGCGAAATCAAGGGCCCCAGCATCTGGTTTTATGAACAAAATGTTATTTCCACGTATGAACACTTCGCCATATCTTGCTATTGGCTCATCACCGTCTAGTTCCTCAGCGCTTGTAAGACACAAGTTCATGTAGGAGTCACAGTGAGATAATCTGCCTTGAAATGTTTTCCCATCTTTTAATTTAACTTGAACCACGTTATTTATTGATTTTAGAAGTATTTGTAATGGCTGACGTTCAGACATTTTTTCAACTCCAAAGACCTGAAAAATATAGGCAAACATTAATTTTAAAACCTATTCTTTCACTTAAAAATGTTTGCTAACACCTTTCCACAACAATAATATTTGGCTAAAAAATATTTTTAAACCCTCATGAAAGGCGATAACCTTCTGCTTGGAAATATTTTTAATTTTGCACTCGTTTACATACGTGAAGATTATTAATGGGAAAACTTAAAGGTGTACACACTATTTTTGAAGGAAGGAAGTGTAGAAATTTTGACAACTCAGATACAATTGGCGAGAAAAGGAATCGCCTCAAGCGAAGCAAAACAAGTTGCAAAGGACGAAGACTTCCCACTAGACAAACTATTAAAACTAATAGCATCGGGTAGAGTTGTCATAACCCGAAATGTTAAGCGGGAGAACGTTAAGCCCCTGGGAATAGGAGAAGGCCTCCGCACAAAGATAAACGCAAACATAGGTTCCTCAGCAGATTTCTGCGACATAGATTACGAGTTAAGGAAGGCTAAAATAGCTGTTGAGTATGGTGCAGACACAATAATGGATTTGAGCACTGGTGGAGACATAGACGCCATAAGAAGGAAAGTGATAAAAAACATTGACGTGCCCCTGGGCACAGTTCCCATTTACCAAGCAGCGATAGAGGCGGGTAAAAAGAAGGGCGCCATAGTGGACATGGACGAGGACGACATGTTCAAAGCCATAGAGAAACACGCGGAGGACGGCGTAGACTTCATGACAGTACACGTTGGAGTAACCAAAAAGGCAGTAGACCTACTGGTTAAACGCAAAAGAATAATCCCTATGGTAAGCAGAGGGGGAACATTCCACGCCGCCTGGATAATACATAACGGCCAGGAAAATCCACTATACTCCAACTTTGACTATCTTCTAGAATTGGCGAGAAAATATGATTTTACACTCAGCTTGGGGGACGGTCTAAGACCCGGCTGTATCCACGATGCAAGCGATGAGCTTCAGATGCAAGAGCTTTTAATAATAAGTGAACTTGTGGAGAGAGCAAGGGAGGGAGGGGTACAAGTAATGGTTGAGGGACCGGGGCATATACCGATTCACCAAGTTGGGGCTAATGTTAGAATACAGAAGGCCCTATGCAAGGGTGCCCCCTTCTATGTGTTAGGTCCCCTCGTAACAGATGTGGCACCCGGTTATGACCACATTACTGGAGCCATCGGGGGCGCCATAGCTGCAATGGAGGGCGCTGACTTTCTATGTTACGTCACCCCCGCTGAGCATCTAGGTCTACCCAACGAAGACGACGTCAAGCTTGGTGTCATAGCCTCAAAAATTGCGGCACACGCAGGAGATATCGCAAAACTCGGGGAAAAAGCATCTTACTGGGACGATGAAATGGCTCGCGCCAGAATCGCAATAGACTGGGAAAAACAATATGAGCTATCTCTAGACCCTAGAAAGGCACAGTTATATCACGAAAGAGTGAAGGCTAAGGAGCCCAAGACCTGTACCATGTGTGGACAATTCTGCGCCATGAAGATAATTTCAGAAGCCCTTGACAACCCTAACATAGAAAAAATGAAGTGTTAGACAGTTTTCGGCCTTTGACTTACTGGGAGTTTACCTGATAGGGCACCCCACTTCCTTAGGGTGGAGACTGAAACAAATAGACTCTGACTTCCTCTCCTTCTTCGATGAATTGTACTTCCGGACCTATCTCTATATATCCCTGTGATAGGGCTAGGGTAGTTATGGCTTCAGAGCCTGTAGGAACTGGATAAGCTACAAGCTTTTCTTTTTCCTGTTGAAGTCGGACTGGTTGAAAATTTAATCTTCCCCTTTCAGAGTAGATTCTCTTTCCAGTTACTGCTTTGACTTGCGGTCTACTTGTGGGAGGGAGGCCTGCCCACCTTCTAATTTGTGGGTCTACAAGAGTGTAGTATACCATGAGTGCCGATGTGGGGTATCCGGGCAACATAAAGACTGGTTTTCCATTATATGCCGCTACTGCTGTTGGTTTTCCTGGTTTTATTGATAGTCCATGTATTAGAAAGTCTGGTTTGCCCGCCTCACTGAGTGCTGTTGGCACGGTGTCGCCTGGACCCTTTGAGGTTCCTCCCGAAAATATGGCAATATCCGCTTTTTCTAGGGAGTATTTAATGGATTTTATTAATTCCTCCTTATTGTCTGGTATGATCCCCCTGTATACGGGTTCTCCGCCTGATTGTTTGACGGCTTGTGTTATGGTGACTGAGTTGATATCGTAAATTTTTCCTTGTTCCAGTTTAGAGCCCGGAGTTATTATTTCGTCTCCGGTGCTGGCGACTGTCACCAATGGTTTGGAGTAAACATTCACCTCTGTAACTCCGGTTGCTGAGAGCACCCCCAAATCCATGATGCTTAGCACGGTTCCTTTGCCAAATATTTTCTGTTCTTTTCTTATGTCGCGGCCGATTTTAACCACATTCTCCTCGGGAGATACAGGTCGGTATACTCGCACTTGGCCGTCTTCCTCCTCGGTGTACTCCACCATCACAACAGCATCAGCACCTTCTGGTAGGGCTGCTCCTGTGGCTATTTTGACGCATCCCCCCTCTTCTACGCATAGATTACTCTTTTCTCCTGCTTTTATTTCTCCCAAAATTCTCAGAATTTTCGCCTCCTCCTCTTCCGCACCGAAGGTGTCACTTGCCCTAACCGCATACCCATCTCTTGCAGCTCTTTGGAAGTGGGGCACATCAATTGGTGAGAAGAAGTCTTCAGCAAGAACTCTTCCCCAAGCCTCATTTATACTAATTTTTTCAATTCTCCTCTCAATGTTTATTTTGGATAAGGCTTGAATCACATCTTGGAGAGAAGTTGTGGTGTAAAAACTTTTCCTAGTTTCTTCTCTCATTTTTCCTATCTCCTCTTTACACTACTATGTGGGGGAAAAGGGCCACTCTTACAATTTCTCCCTCATTTATACCTTCCACATTTTCTGGAATTTCTACAATTCCATCGGCGTTTACCATACTACTTATTACCCCTGAACCGCCTACTCTTATGGGCACCGCTAGCACACCCTCCCGGGTTTCCTCTATTTTGACGCGGACAAAATCCCTTCTCCCCAGAGTTGAAGCAACTTTTCTGGACATCTTTGCCTCAACAAATGTGCGGGGATCCAGCTTTTCTGCTCCCAGCATTTTTCTTATGGTGGGCGCAACAAAGACTATAAAGGCTATCATTGTTGACACCGGATAACCTGGTAGACTAAAAATTGGTTTACCGTTGATGTATGCGGCAGCCGTAGGGCTTCCTGGCTTCATGGCCACTCCGTGAAAAATTAACTCTCCCTTCTTTTTTAGAAGATCTGGAGTGTAATCATATTTTCCCACTGAGGTTCCGCCTGAAAAAACTCCCATATCATATTTTAGGACTTCATCTATAGCATTTTCAAGCTCTTCTGGTTGGTCCGGGTATATCCCAAGAATCTTAGGTTCTCCACCATAGACTCTCACCAGAGAAGCCAGGGTATAACTATTGGTGCAAACCACTTTTCCCACCTCGGGAGTAGTGTGAATATCAACAAGTTCGTTGCCAGTGGAAACAATGGCTACTCGAGGTTTTTTCGCCACCTTAACTTCCGTAATTCCGCATTGTAGGAGCATCGCTTCCTCTTGGGGCCTTACTTGTTTACCGCTACTTATAATTTTTTGACCCATTTTCACATCTTCTCCAATCCTGGAAATGTTTTGGCCGGGTGTTACTGGACTGTACACTTCCACCTCATCGTTGATACGCTTAGTGTATTCAACCATAACTACGGCGTCAGCCTCTGGAGGTATAGGGGCTCCAGTAGCGATTTGAGCAGCCCACCCTCTAGATACTTTAATGCTGGGCCGTCTTCCCACAGCCACTTCCCCCACAACCTTGAGTTTGATGGGGTTATGCTGGCTGGCGCCGAAGGTGTCCTGTGCTATCACGGCGTAGCCGTCCATAGCAGACCTATCAAAATGTGGAATATTTCTCGGAGAATAAATATCCTCATAGATTATTCTTCCCAAAGATTCTGTTACCGGTATTATCTCCGGCTCTAACCTCTTAATTCTGCTGATTACTCTGTTTAGCGCATCATTAACTAGGGTGTACTCAGCAAAACCCCTCATACGAGCGCTGGACTCATCCAAACTACTTTTCCTCCTTGGAGTCTTTGGAAATTTTAGTTTTCATGTGGCTGATAATATGTTCTATTTCTGGAAGAATAAAACTGGTGAGGGCGGTGTGCACCGCGTTAGGGGATCCCGGTAAACAAAAAATCACTGCACCTTTATAGGTTCCCGCCTCGGCCCTAGTTAGCATGGCGGCTGTCCCAATATCCCTGTAGCTTTCGAATCTGAATAGTTCCCCGAAGCCAGGTATCCTCTTCTCAAACAGGGGGGTAATGGTTTCTATGGTTATGTCTCTGGGTGAGAGGCCGGTTCCTCCACTGGTTATTATCACCAATATTCCCATTCCTACAAATTCGTTAAGAGATTTAATTATGGAATGAGGTTCATCAGGAACAATAGAAACTGAAGCCAGCTTGTGGCCCGCTTCTTCTATTAGCCTACTCACCATGGCGGTTGTTTCATCAGTGCTTTTTGCGCCAGTTTGAATTTCGCGGTAGCGTGTATCGCTAATCACTATTAATCCAAAGTCTAGAGGCCCAACGGGCACTCTGTGCTTTTCATGAGTGCTTTTGGGTTTCATGTTGTTCTCTACCTTGACTATTTTTTGTTGACTGTTTAGTTTTACTCACCACCCTAATTTCCTCTATTTCTGTGTCAGGGTACTGGCCCTCTTGGTCTTTTTCGTAGGGTTTAACCATGTCCCAAACTGTGAGTAGGGCAACAGAAGTAGCAACAAGGGCCTCCATCTCTACACCAGTTTTGGACAATGACTGGACTGTGGATTCCACTGTAACCTCACTATTTCCGACGGAAATTTGGACATCAACTTTGGTTATTGGAATAGGGTGACACAAAGGTATTATTTCTGGGGTTTTTTTGGCTGCCAGAATACCCGCTATCTGGGCAGTGGTAACGACATCGCCCTTCCCCAAAGTTTTTTCCCTAATTCTTTGGATAGTTTCAGGCTTAAGTTTGATTGCGCCTCTCGCAATTGCAATACGCAGAACATCTTCTTTACCGCTAATGTCGGCCATATCAATACTCAAAATGTTCCATCCTCCATATTCACCTCTAACCTAGAAAACCATAACCTCAGTTAAATAAAAAGTATTCTAACGCCCTTTTATTATATATTTCACTTGAACGAGGATCTTTGTGGAAAAATGGTTATCCTTTTATTGAGAAGAGGTTATTACGTTTAATTACCATTAAAATTTCGATTACAGGTAATTCTAAGTTGGGAGGAATAATATGATTTTCCAAATAGTTGGTTACCAGAGACATGTGGGCAAAACGTCTACAGCGGTTAGTTTGATTCAAGAGTTTAAAAAGAGAGGGTTCCGAGTTGCCGCCATAAAACATTCCCACAAATACGACATCAGCCAAGACACTAGGGGAGCGCTAGACTCGAAGGATACGGAAAGATATTTGGATGCAGGAGCAGATGTTTGTGGAGCGATTACAGACAAGAGTTTAGTTTTGATAACTCCCGAAAATTCCCTTAATTGGGCCTTAAATATGGTGGCTCCCTTTTCTGACATAGTAATTTTAGAGGGATTCCGAGAGGAGCGTCGTCCGAGAATAATTGTGGCGGAATCAGCAGAACAGTTTTTTGAGCTCTATATTGAAAATCTAGTTGTGGCGGTCACTGGTATTATCACAGAGAATGAGAATGAAAAGGAGAAGTTGAAGGCGGCCTATCCCAATATTCCCATAGTTTCTGAGGCAGCAGAGTTAGCTGATCTTGTACTCTCCAGATTTGTGGATGAAGTGATTAACAGGCTAGAAAAGAAAACTTGTGCGGTATGCGGTTATCCTAACTGTGAAGAATACGCCAAAGCCCTAATAAGGGGAGAGGCCAAGCTATCTGCATGTCCCCAAAACGCGGCTCAAACAGTTTTATACGTTAATAACAAGAGAATTGCCATTAACCCCTTCGTTCAGAGAATTATCAGCGCCACAATTCAGGGAATGCTGTCAACTCTAAAAAACATAGACAAACTCGAGAACATTTCTATCCACATAAAAAGTTGAACCTCAAGTGAATCAAATGAATAAGGTAACTTAAATGATGTTTTTGCTTCTTTATGCAGTAAGGTAAGGAGACGGGAACAGTTGCGATACGCTGTTAGGCTGGCGTATATCGGGGGGAACTACTCTGGTTTCCAGAGGCAACCCAATATGAAAACGGTTGAAGGCACAGTTATTGAAGCCTTAAAAAAAGTAGGATGGATTGAAGATGAAGAAAAGGCAAACTATAACCATGCAGGACGCACAGACCAAGGTGTGAATGCTCTTAGCCAGACCATTGCCTTCAACACTTCAGAAAAAATTATTTTACCGGCTCTAAATAACAGTCTCCCCAGAGATATAAGTTGCTGGGCTTATGCTCCTGTTGCCGAATCCTTTAATCCACGCAGAGACGCTCTGCTCCGCACATACAAGTACTATGCCATTTACGAAGGAGAAAATTTACGAATAATGAAGAAGGCGGCATCCCTGCTTAAGGGAACACATGACTTTAAAAACCTGTGCACCCCCCGACCGAACAGAAGAACCATTAGAACCCTATTTGAATCAAAAATCGAAAAAAGAGGAGACCTACTAATTTTCACCTTCTCTTCCAAAGGATTCCTGCGGAAAATGGTAAGAAAAACGGTCACCGCCTTACGCAAAATAGGCTCTGGCGAGAAAAACCTGCAGTATTTAAAGGATTTGTTAAACCCGAATTATGAGCCCAGAGGAGGAGTAGCTCCCGCGGAGCCGAGTGGACTAATACTCTTTGACATAAAATATCCCTTCAATTTTTTCGTAGACGAAGTCAGCAGAAAAATATTTTTAAAAACTTTATATAAAAACTACATTCACGCGAGGATAAGAGCCCAAATCTGCAAAGTCATAATTTCAGAGCTTGAAAAGACGAGCTAAACCTCGCTCTTCAGCTCCTTCATTATCTTGTTGTAGGTCCTCTTATCCCCTGAAATCTCTTCAATTAATTCCTCCTCAAATTCAAAAAATCTGCATATTTTAGCAGCCCTCTTAGGATCAGCCTGAAAAATCACCTTCAAATAGGGAAGATAATACTCCACTCCCCCCAAAGAGGAGGTATGACACTTCAACCCTATTTTAGCCCCAATGGATGATAATTTGTCGCGAATGGATTTGGTTCTACTCAGATTCCTTATCCAGGTTGGAAACTGATATTTAACATAGCCCGGTCTGCTAACTGTCCTTGATAGAGAAACACCAGCTGACATAAGCTCAAAAAAGTAGGATAGCAAACCCCAGTGCTGCCTATTTTTAATTCGGCCCAGAAAAACGTCAGCCCTAGATATCATGTTATATGCCTCTCCTAATTCCTTTGCATCGCTCATATGCTGGGAAATGTTTTCGTTAATCCAGTGTAGCATCATTTCGTAATCCACATCAGTTGAAGAAACCTCCTCTACAATTGCTCGGGCATCACTTTCCCTAAAAATTTTAGCTAACACCTCAAATACGCTTTTCATTTTGTCCCGCGAATATACCTCCACATCTTCCACTGTTAATTCTGCTTTGTTCTGGCACAGGGCCTGTAAATCGTTAATCGCTGCACGCAAGTCCCCTTCCGCATTGCTCGCTATAACTTCTAAAGCCTGTTCGTCCACGCGAATCCCTTCCTGATCACATATTCTCCTAAGAACTTTCACAATGGTGGGAGTGCGAATCTTGTTGAAGGACACCATTTCACAGTGCTGCCGTAAGGATGAGAACTTGGGATCCCAAGGATTATTCGCGGTTAGCACAACAGGATACTCACTATTCCTAATTACCGATATTATGGCTCCCACTCCTCCCCTGTCCTCAGCTCCGCTTAGCCCATCTACCTCATCTATCAGCAATACTTTGCCTTTTACCGGAAAAAGAGTGCTCATAGTTGATGCTGAACCAACGGTGCGTTGAATCATCTCCAAGTTTCTCTTGTCACTTGCATTTACTTCAACAACTTCCAAATCCAAATCTTTGGCTACAGCATAAACAGAAACAGTCTTACCATTACCGGGAGGGCCGTGAAGAAGTATGGCCTTCTTATCCCCATCCCTCCTCCATGTCCTCAAAAAATTTAACAACTGAGATACAGCCTGATCATTACCCACAACCTGTGACGTTTTTAGCGGCTTGTACTTCTCAGTCCAAGGTAAACTCATAAAATCACCATTATTTATTTACCTTGAGTCTTCCCTAATTCTTGTCCCACAAGGCTGAACTGAGCGAGTAGTGCGCTTAACTGAATCTCCTCATGCGCCCCCTCGCTCATGCGGAAATCAATCTCTCCAACTATGTCTGCTATGCGTACCTTCCAAATTTCCGGGATATTAATGTTAAAGGTTTCCCTATGCACCTGCCTGACCACATCAATTCCCGATAGACCATAGTTTATCAAAAGCTCATGTAACTTTTTCCTAGCCTGCACAAAATCGCCACTTAAGGCTAATTCCAACATCTGCCTAACCTCCTCGGGCCTCGCCTTACCTGTAACCTTGTAAACCGAGTCCGCATCAACCGCTACGCCCAAAGCGGAGGCTGCCTGAAGGGTATTAATAGCTTTACGCAAGTCCCCCTCAGAAACATACAAAACCGCCTCAACACCATCATCCTTAAGCTCCACACCCTCCTTTTCCGAAATGAATTTAAGCATACCAATGATGTCCTCCCTACTAAGGCGGGAAAAACGGAACAAGGCACACCTCGACTGTATAGGCTCAATTATCTTGCTTGAATAATTTACAATCAAAATAAAACGACAAGTACGGGTGTAACGTTCCATGGTACGCCTTAGAGCCTGCTGCGCCTCCGATGTGAGGGCATCAGCTTCATCCAGAACCAGAATCTTAAAGGGTATGTCCCCAAGTGACATGGTTCTCGCAAAATCCTTTACCGTAGTTCTTATAACATCGATTCCCCTAGCATCGCTAGCATTCAATTCAAGAAAATTACCCTGGAAATATTCCCGGAATAAGTCATGAGCTAAACAAAGAGCTGCTGTAGTCTTACCTGTACCAGGGGGGCCTGCAAATAGACAGTGAGGAAGATCCCTTTGAGCCACAAATCCTTCGAGGCGACTCACAATCTCCTTCTGATTAACTATCTCCTTCAAAGTTTTAGGCCTATATTTCTCAGTCCACATCTGAATTTCTTCACTCAACATTTACACCGCCTATCCTTAATGGTCACTTTTACGAGAATTTATAACATCAACCCTCCAAACCAGAAAGAAAAGTAAAAGGGTTCGATATACTGTGACATACTTAATTTTAAAAAACTTTGTATAAACTCCGCTCCTCTCTCAAAATAAACCCATATTGACCTTAAAGAAAAAGGTAGGGTTCAATCACAAATGGAATTATCTAGCACTTTCCTGAACATTTGTTCACCATTTTTGGAAAAAATTAAATATCTAATTACAAAAATTGTTACAGGTGGTGCTATGTACCTTGGCGATAGACGATATAGATAAGGCGATACTAAAAGAGATACTCAAAAACTCAAGACAGTCCCACAGGGAGATAGCCAAAAAAATCGGGGTATCCGTAGGAACCGTAGTCTCTAGAACCAAAAAAATGGAAGAAGAGGGAATAATCAAAGGATACACGGCGCTTCTAGACCATGAAAAGCTGGGATACGACCTAACAGTGGTAACCGAAATCACGGTTTCCCAAGGCAAACTACTAGAAGTAGATAGAGAAATTTCCCAAAACCCACACACAGTCGCAGTCTATGACGTAACTGGAACCGTAGACGCAATCATCATTGCCAAATTCAAAAATAGGAATGAACTAAGCAACTTTACAAAAAGCTTACTATCAATACCCTACGTGGAAAGAACCAACACCCACGTAGTTCTAAATACCATAAAAGAAAACTTTGAACTACTATAACATGTTTTCCCGTTTCCTGAAAGCAGGGTGTTCTCTTTCACAAAAATTTTGTGATGCTTTTTAGAGTTTGAGGTCTCTTTGTAGTGCACGAAAAATGCCTTTTGGGCTTCTTTTGACAAAAGTTCCCTTTAAGATGGTGGTTGTTTTCGGGCAAAAAATATTTAGAAGCGTCACCTATTTGAGCTGTCCCTTTTTCTTGGGAGCTTTGTCTTTTCTGATTCTTTGGTGCTTAACTGGCAATAATTGGAAGTTTTGGTCTTGAAGCTTTGGTTATCGGATATTTGTCTATTAAATGATACAAAAAAGGGACATTTATATATGAAAAAGATAGAAATGTTTATAAATATAAAAGATTCTAATATTTCTCTCAACAAATACACAAATATTTTAAAGAGGCGAAAGAATGCAATCCAAAGAGGATCTAAAGCAACAAATTATTGAAAAAGTAAAATCCAGTGGAATAAGTCTCATTACCCTACAATTCGTAGACATATTCGGCACCGCAAAAACCTGTGCCATACCCCCCAGACAACTGGAAGAAGCCCTAGACAATGGAGTAGGTTTTGACGGCTCCTCAATCGAAGGGTTCGCAAGGATCTATGAAAGTGACATGCGCTTAATTCCTGACCCCACCTCCTTCACAATCCTATCTCCAAGGATAACAGACAAGAAGGTAGCTACAATTTTTTGCGACGTATATAGACCAGAGGGCAAACCATTCGAGGGAGACCCCCGATATGTTCTAAGAAGAAACTTAGAAGAAGCAAAGAAAATGGGCTTCACCTACTATGTGGGACCGGAACTAGAATTCTTCCTATTCAAACAAACAGATGGAATAGAGCCAGTTCCACAAGATCATGGGGGCTACTTTGACCTCGCACCCCTAGATTTAGCCTTTGAAGTTCGTGGGGAAGCTGCCGCAACCCTTGAAGACATGGGCATAAATGTAGAAATGGGACACCACGAAGTAGCACCTGGGCAACACGAAATTGACTTCAAATATGGTGACGCTCTGCACATAGCTGACGCTGTGATAACCTATAAATATGTATTAAAGGCCATCGCCAAGAAGCATAACCTTTTTGCATCATTTATGCCTAAGCCGCTCTTTGGGGTAAATGGTTCTGGAATGCATGTTCACCAGAGTCTTTGGAACGGAAATAAAAACACATTCTTTGATAAGAATGGAAAATATGGGCTTTCCGAGACTGCACTCTACTTCATAGGCGGCCAGCTACAATACATTAAAGAAATAATTTCCATTTTAGCACCTACAGTAAACTCCTACAAGAGACTAGTACCCGGATATGAAGCCCCAGTATACATATGCTGGGGGAGAAGAAACAGATCCGCCCTAATCCGAGTCCCAGAATACTTCATTGGAAGAGAAAAATCCATCAGAGCTGAGCTCCGATGCCCAGATTCTTCAACCAACCCCTACCTGGCATTCTCAGTTATGCTCAAAGCAGGCATTGAGGGAATTAAGAACAAGATAGAACCACCAAATCCCGTGGACGAAGACGTTTACGAATTCGACGACGCCCAACTAAAAGAGTTTTACATAGATCAACTCCCCGGGTCACTCGGCGAAGCAATAAGTTTCACAGAAAAAAGTAAGCTAGCCAGAGAAGCATTGGGAGACCATATTTTTTCAAGGTTCATAGGGGGCAAGAAGAAAGAATGGAAAGAATTTTCAATGGCGGTAACCAGCTGGGAATGGCAAAGATACCTGCCTATACTCTGATAAATTTATCGCGTGAAAAAATTGACGCAGAGTAGTAAGTGTGTATTTTTGATTTTATGGGGTATGTAAAATTTTCTCCAAAAAAACATTTTAGGGCTTAAAACTGGAAAAGGAGGCTTAGGAAGCCTCCCCAAAAACAGGGCCACAACAAAAGTTACATACCCCCAAACAAAAAATACATACACACCATGTTGTGCCGAAAAAATTTTCATTCACACTGAAAAAACATTTGCTAGAAAAATGTTTTTCATATTTCTCTGTATAAAAAGTGGGACACGCATGCGGGTTTCCTATGAAAAATTTGTGTCTAAAACGCTCTAAAGTGTGCGGGTTTCTTACGAAAATTTTTTGGTATTTTTGTCTAAAACTCGTAAGCGTATGAAAGTTTGCTACGAAAGACATGCACATTGTTTATATGTAACGCAGAAGCATATGACTAAAAAGAACACTTTGAAGGTTAAAATGTGAACATCTATCTGATTTCTCCTCGAAAAGTATGGCAGTGGAGTTTGTGGGTGAAGACTTTTTGGTGGCAGAAATCCAAATGTTAACTGAGACGAAAAGCTTTGACATTAAATGTTTCTGCTGCTATGACCCTGAATTCTTGGAAAAAGAAGTTTTTATTTGTGAACCTTTTTACCGGTAATACTGTCCATGCATAAATAGCATTTTATGTGTTCCACGTTTGGCA
>JAHAWU010000081.1 GCA_018383815.1 Candidatus Jordarchaeia archaeon
GAAATGTTTTTACAGTTTATATAAAATTGGGGGTTCAAGTTTTATTTTTGAGTTTTCTGACTTCGTTTAGGATGGCTTCCAGAATTTTTCTGTCAGGTAGGCAGCCTTCGGGAGGTTCAACAACTTTTCTTAACCTAATGGGAACGTGGTCCATTCGATAGGCTGTACCTTCTTCCTCTAATCCTGCTATGGCTGGAGGTAGAACTACTGTTGCGATTTCTGTGGTTGGAGTTACGTGGGGCTCAATAACAATTACTGGTAGTTTGGCCATGTAGGAAATGCTGCTGGCGGGGAAGTGTGAAACTGGATCCGAGGCTATAACAAGCACTGCGTCTGCCTCCTCTCTTTGAAGAATCTCATTAGAAGTAGTTTCACCTGGGTTGTAGTATGGAAAGCCTCTCTGGAAGTCTATTCCAAAAGGATAACCCGTCTGCCAACCAGCGACAATACTGAACCCCGCAACATTATAGTGTCCTCTCATAGCCATAATCACAAACTTAGCGTACTCATTCAGGTCAATAGTGAGTTTAATGGCGTTTTCCACGGTTCTATGCTTTCCTCTAGACATGGTTAGCCCCAATCCGAAGAAAATGACTCCAAACCCCGCATTCATCATTACTTCGGCTACTTCTTTGATTTTAGAGACGGGCACTCCACCTACATCTTCTCCGCGGACAGGTTGCCCCTTAATTATGGCTCTAAGGGCATTTAAAACCTCATAATCGTATCCTGGTTTAACCTGCAGAAAGTGATCTGCAAGCTTAGCGGTATCCGTATTGCGCACATCAACTACTATTAAGGTTCGATCCTTTTTTCCTTGCTCCCTGAAAAAGCCCCTAACGAACGTAGTGTATCTTGCCATGTGTCTGGGGTGTGCATGTGCTGGGTTGCATCCCCAATAAATAATAACGTCTGCCCTATTTTTCACTTGCCCTAATGTACAGGATGGAAGACCTACCTCCTGTTTTGCGATAGTGGAAGGGCCGTGACAAACACTTGCAGTGTCATCTATGACTGCATTAAGTTCCTCCGCCAGCTCAATTCCGACACGATGTGCGTCACACTCGGTTGAGGCCCATCCATAAAGAAGCGGTCTCTCAGCGTTCACAAGAATCTCAGCCGCCTTTTTAACTGCCTTATCAAAAGAGGTCTCTTTAAGTTCGCCCTTCTCTCTGATCATGGGCTTGGTAATCCTGTGGCCATTCTGAGACGATAAAAACTTGGTAGTACCAATAGTGCAAAGGTTTCTAGTTTCAACTATCTTTCCCTCTTCAAGAACTATTTCTCCATCATCACAGAGAGAGCCACAAAAAGGACAAACAACATCAGTTACAACTTCTCGAGCCAAAACTTGTTCCTCCTGTAATCATTCTATTGCTTCAAAAATTTTCTTGCCAGTTCGATTGAGCTCAGAACAGGTTTACCTGGAGCGGGCTCGACTGTAGCATCAACTCCCTTAAAGGAAGGCATGCCTGTGGAATCAGTGTAAGGATTTACAACCTGATTTGCCCAGGGGCCCATGGGAATGAAAATGATTCCTTCGTGAGGGGCGTCTGGCGACTTTTCTGCCTTGACTACAACTTCTCCGTGTTTCGTTTTTACTAGGACCGTGTCTCCACTTAGAATTTTCAGCTTTTTCATGTCTTGAGGGTCTATGAAGACCTTTCCACAAGCTCTAGTGTACACATCTCCAGATTTATCTGATTCTATGGCTACACCTTGGTCTAGACTTCTGCCAGTTATCAAAATCGCTTTTATGGAGCTATTTTTTGACATCATTTCTCCTCCTCACACTTCAATCTTAAGTGCCCCGCTGGGGCAGACCTTTTCGCAGTCCCGATATTTACATTTAGAGCATAGTTCTGGTTTAACTACACACGCTACACCATTAATTACACAGATAGCTTGATCAATGTTCCCATCTTGGCAAGAGGTAAACCCGCTTTCATAAAGTCTTCTCTCTATTCCAAAGGTACAAACTGCAACGCAATTGCCACATCCCTGACATATTTTTGTCTCGATTTTTACCCTTGCCACGTGGAACACCTTGACTTCTAATAAAACAAATGTTACCCTAATATAAATGTATCACTTAAAAAATGTTCCTGAAAAATAGTATTTAAAAATTGGGATAAAAATTAGAATTAGTGGTCTAAACTCCCTTTTGTTTCTGTATTTATAAATTTATTTGTTAAATCCAAATTAAATATATTCCTATATCTCTTTTTTCCTTAAATAGAGCCATAAACGAAAACTAGAAGCAAATCCCCTAATAACTAGGAGCAATTCCTGATGTTAAAGCTAATAACTTTCCCTGGTTCCCTCACTCGAAAACTAAAAAGGCATTGATATTGAGAAAAAAGCTATAACTTTAAAAACAACCTGAATCAATGTTTCGATGGAAAAACAATTTAAGTTGTCATTCACCAGTAGACTAACCGAAGCGTGTTGGAATTCAAAGCAACAAAAATAATATATAATTCTAAAAATCTAAGAACTCTAAAAAAGGAGAGGTACACTTATGGAAACTGAAACCTACAAAAAAGTTTACAGACTTCACGTAAGAACTCGACTATGTAACGGCTGTGGCGACTGTGTAACCGCTTGCCCAATCAACGCGCGTCTGAGACTGGAAAACAACCCTAATGAGAAGCTCTACACGCTCCGTGTACGCAATGGAAAATGTGAAGTGGTAAATCCCGATGCATGCGATGGCTGCGGAGTATGTGTTGAGGCTTGCTCCACTAGGAGCTTAAAACTTGAATTCGTTGAGGAACGGTGAGAAAGAAATGTTTCCCTATTACGGTCAACAAATTGAAAAGGACAAAATAGTAACCGAAATGAAAATGATAGATATAGATGTCAAACTCATACTCGACAGAAAAAAATGCACCGGTTGCGGAATATGCGTAACTGTCTGCCCCAAGGAAGCCATTCAAAGAGGGCCGGTGGGAGCCGCCGTAAAAGAATTATCCGAAGTGCCTGCTGTGCTTGTTGACAAAAAGAAATGCAGTTTTTGTGGTATTTGTGTCCATTTTTGTCCCTTCGAAGCCCTCGAACTCCTAGTCAATGACGAACCAAAACTAATAGTTGTGGAGGGAGGCGCCCTACCCAGCCTCAAAGCCGAAAAGGTAAAACTGGCAAAAGACGAAGGAAAAACTGCTAAAAAGTACTTTGAGGGAGAAATCATAGCTCACCCCCAAAAATGTCCAGGAGGCTGCGCCACCTGTGCACTAATTTGTCCTACAGAAGCCATAAAAATACCAAAACGTGAACATCCCTGGGATAAACCCCCAAAAATAGAAGTAGACAAGGATAAGTGCATCCTATGCGGGTTATGTGTAGCGGCTTGTCCGGGTGAAGGTGCACTCGAAATAAGGAGGTCTAAGGTGCTCTCAGAAGGGGAACATACAGAAATTTGGAACAAAATAGTTGAAAAACTAACTACACCCAAAACATCATAAGTTTCATCCAATTTTTTGGAATCTTAAAAACAACTCTCTCACCTTTTCTAACAATTTTTTAAAAACAAAGATTGGCGATTTATATGTTCAAGTAATTATCATTACCATTGTTAAATAAAAACAAATGGGGAATAACTGCTGTGTTGCATAATTTTACTTTTTTAAGTAGGTTTATTAGGTTGTTGAAAATTTTTCAAATTAACAATGTAAAATTATAAAAAATTCATTAGAATATATAAAGAAATTGAAAAAATGAAAATTGTACAACACAGCAGGAATAACAAAAAAGATAAATAATGACTGGGAGTATGTTGTGAAAGCTAAAAGAAGTCTTGAGGGACGCTTTATGGCAGAGCTCTTGATAAAAAACGGTTATGTTTACGACCCTCTTAACAAAATAGACGGAGAAAAGTTGGACATAGCAATAAAAGATGGGAAGGTGGTAGAAGCCAGCAAACTATCCAAAAAAGCACAAATTATTGATGCAAGCGGCATGGTGGTAATGCCCGGTGGAGTGGATATTCATACCCACATAGCGGGTGCCAAAGTAAACACTGGCCGAATACTGAGGCCAGAAGACCATAGGAAAGATGTAGTGCCAAAGGCTCCTGGGCTCAGATCCGGAACAGGCTACTCCGTGCCAACAACTTTTGTAACTGGTTACAGGTATGCTCAGATGGGTTATACAACTGCTTTTGAACCAGCTATGCCACCACTCAAAGCCCGTCACACACATGAAGAACTAAACGATATTCCTATAGTTGATAAAGCATGCTTCCCACTTTTCGGAAACAATTGGTTTGTGTTTGACTACATAGTAAATAGGGAACCGGAAAAACTTGTTGCCTTTATAGCCTGGCTGCTTAGAGCTACAAAAGGCTTTGCAGTAAAGATAGTAAATCCTGGAGGGGACGAAAACTGGGGATGGGGCAAAAATGTAAACAGTCTAGATGACCCCGTGACATATTTTGAAATTTCACCTAGACAAATAATTGAAGGATTGGCCTGGGCAAACGAAAAACTTGGACTACCCCACACGATACATGTACATGGAAACAATTTGGGGCACCCCGGAAACTATGAGATAACACTAGAGACATTCGATACTATGAAAAAGATTAATGCTGCAACTGGAAGAAAAAATGTAATGCATTTCACACATTGCCAATTCAACGCATATGCAGGTGACAGCTGGCAAAACTTTGCGTCCGGGGCGGAACCCATTATAGAATATATCAACAAACACGACCACATATCTATAGATGTGGGGCAAGTAATATTCGGGGACACAACAACTATGACTGCTGATGGTCCTTGGGAGTATGCTTTGCAGGGTATTAATAATCAGAAGTGGACTAATGCCGATGTAGAGCTGGAAACCAGTTCCGGCGTTGTGCCCTACGAGTTTAGGCGCAAAAACCCTGTGAATGCAGTTCAGTGGGCTATTGGTTTAGAGCTTTTGTTAGGTATTAAGGATCCTTGGAAGGTTTGCGCCACCACAGATCATCCCAATGGAGGACCCTTCTTTAAGTATCCAACGTTTTTCTCCTGGCTTATGAGCAAGGCTGCTCGTAAGGAAATGTTGGAGAAAGTCCACAGCACTGCTTCTCAAAGGTCTAAGTTGCCCGATTTTGATCGAGAGTACAGTTTTGGTGAACTTGCCATTGTCACGAGAGCTACGACTGCAAAGCTTCTAGGACTAAAAAATAAGGGGCATCTGGGTGTGGGCGCGGATGGTGACGTCGCCATTTATAATTTTGATCCCGTTAAGATGAATGCTTCAGCAGATTATAAAAAGTTGGAGAAGGCTCTTGGAAGCGCGGCTTACACTGTGAAGGACGGAGTGGTTGTAGTTAAGGACGGTAAGGTGGTTGCTTCACCCTTGGGTAAGACTATTTGGGTTGATGTCCGTTTGCCCAAGGATCAGGAATCTTCCATATTGGAAGACCTCAAATACCGGTTCACCTACCAGTACAGTATATCCCTTCGCAATTATCCAGTCCAAATGGAGTATTTACCCAATTCTATGGCTATCACCTTAGGTGAGTCTAACTAGGTTAGAGGAGGTGGTGCGATTGAAAATAGTTGAAATGACTCCTTTGGAACAGCCTAAGGTTCCCGTTGAAGCTGAAGGTATTTCCCCTGACAAGTTTGCGGGTAAAAGTATCGAGGATATCAAGAAGATTGAGGTTTGGAGAGGTAACCGGCGAAAGAAGCTCGGCGATCTTTTCGAGGTTTCTGGTGAGAGTGGTACTTCCGCTGGGGAGATCTCGATTGTAATTAAGGGTGACGTTCCAACTGTTAAGCGTATCGGGCAAGGTATGACTGCAGGTGAGATTATTATTAAGGGCAAAGTTGGAATGCACGTTGGTGCAATGATGAAAGGTGGTAAAATAGTAGTTGAAGGAGATGCTGATCACTGGGCTGGAGCTGAAATGCAGGCTGGTGAACTTCACATTAAGGGGAACGCTGGAAACTGTTTGGGTGCAGCCTACCGTGGTTCTTATGAGGGCATGACTAGGCTTGAGAAGGGAGTTTTTGGCACTATTATTGTTGAAGGTAATGCGGGTAGCGAAGTGGCTTCACGTATGGCTGATGGAAAGATTGTGGTTAGGGGAAATATTGGCCCCTTTGCGGGTTTAAACATGTCAGGTGGAGAACTTGTGGTTTATGGCGATGCTCAAGAGCGTGCAGGTGCAGAAATGACTAAGGGTAAGATTATTATCTTTGGAAAAGTGTCTGAGCTGTTGCCAACGTTCAAATTCGAGGAAGAAGTGCCGGAACTGGATTTAGACGGCCAAAAGGTTAAGGGGCCTTTTCTGAGGTTTTCTGGAGATCTTTCAGAGGAAGGCAAGGGCTCAATCTACATATCAAAAGATAAGAATCCGCATATCAAAATCTAGAGAGGTAATTAAATTGGTTGTTAGTGTGAACCAACAAGCCAAGGTGCTATTTGATAAAATGGTGGAGAACTATGAACTTCTCCAGGTTAAGGTGGTTAAAACTGGCAATGGTGCGCATATAATTGATGCTGGGGTTAATGCTGAGGGGAGTATCGCTGCAGGGGAAATGGCCACCGAAATTTGTTTAGGAGGTTTGGGAAAGGCTAATGTGGTTACCGCTCAGTATGGGGATGTTTTCCTCCCTTCTATTATGGTTTCTACAAATTATCCCCCTATCTCTACTCTCGGTTCACAGTTTGCTGGCTGGAGAATAGTGGACAAGAAAGATAAATTTTTCGGCATGGGCTCGGGTCCAGCGAGAGCGCTTTCGTTAAAGCCCAAGAAATTATACAAAGAGATCGATTACGAGGATAAAGCGGATGTTGCAGTGCTCTTCCTCGAGGCAGACAAGCTGCCCAACGATGAAATCGTGGAAGTGATTGCTGAGGGATGCAACATTAAAACCAGCCAAGTAAACATAGTGGTGGCTCCAACGAGTAGTATTGTGGGTTCAATTCAGATTTCGGGGAGAGTGGTAGAAACTGGTATACATAAGATATCGGAAGTAGGCTTGGATCCCAAAAAAATTATTTACGCCAATGGCTGTGCACCCATTGCTCCAGTACATCCTGATAGCACGAAGGCTATGGGTAGAACCAATGACCAAATTATAGCTGCGGGGCACGTGACTCTTTTTGTGGACTCAGATAACGATGAGGAGCTAGCGGAAATAGTGAAAAAAACTCCCTCCAGTGCTTCAAAGAGTTACGGCAAACCATTCTACCAGACATTCAAAGAAGCAGGCTTCGACTTCTACAAAATTGATCCAGGAATATTTGCACCAGCAAGCATACTGGTAAACAACATTAAAACCGGAAAATCCCATTTAGCTGGCAAAATAGACATCCCTCTGCTTAAAAAAACAAATGAAATCTAAAAACACCCTTTCTGCTAATCTACCCGAACTACCCTTACTTCATTTAATTTCCAAATCCCCAATAAAATTAGCTATTTTTCAATTTTCAAAAATAGTTAGTCTCAAATTTAGACATATGTTTGAAATGCGTTTAAAAGAAGGAAAAATGTGTTTTCAACTATTTATGTAAAGGTAATAAATACAATTAAAGTGGAGGATAGTAGTTTTTATTTTGGTCGAAATGGTTGGGGCTCTCTAGAACAGTTCGTATTTTCTTTCCATAAAGCCCTTCCAGATGTTGGGCATATCCTGCATTACTTCTTCTGCTATGGCTTCCGCTGTACTCTTAACAGTGTTTATTGATCCGTTCATGTTTATCTCTATGTTTATTCCTTGTGGTTCAGTAATTGGGGCACCTATCTGGCTTACTATGTATACGGAGACGTTTTCCACTTTTGGTTCTTCTTTAACTAGTGTATCCGCTATTCTTCTTGCGGCGGTATTATATGTTTTGCCCACATGTGTCACTGGGTTCTTTCCCGCCGCAGCTTCCAGAGTCATGGGTCTGTAAGGTGTGATTAAACCGTTGGCGCGATTTCCTCTACCTACCTGTCCATCGTCGCCGTGCTCTGCCGAGGTGCCAGTAACTGTTAGATACATTAAATCGCTTTTAATTACGTCCGCCGTATTTACATACACGTTTACATCCATCTCTGTGATTTTTGAGGCTAAGTCTAGTGCGATGTTCTTGATTTCTTCTTTGACATTCATGTAGCTGTCTTTGTCGGGTGTTTCGCTGGAAATTATCGCCGCTGCTATTGTCAAGTTGATTGTATTGTGACGCCTTACTCCCATGACCTTTATGTCCTCACCGATGGCAGGGCATCTTTTCTTACATTCAGGTGAGTTAAGAAATTTTTCTGTTTGGTACACTAAATTCTCAGTTTCTGTGAATGGTGCAAAGGCCACTCCGAAACTGGTGTCGTTGGCTTTGGGTATTTCGGGTGCCTGTTCAAAGTTTCCTACTAGGTCAGCACTGCCAGGCTTAATTTTGTAGTCCACTATTATGTCACTTGTAACATTGAGATGTGGAAACTCTTTGGCCATCCATTCTTTTGTGTGTCCTACAGCAAATTTTCCAATGGGAACTTTTTTTGAAGGATCGTTTCCCACCTGCGCTGTCGCTCTGCCTACCAAGAGAAGGTATATGGGTTCGAGAATCTCTCCTCCGCCTAATCTGGCGTTGGACTGCCCACCGACTAGTACACATTTATCCACGTTGTGGTGTAATACTCGCCCAAAGTTCTCAAGGTAATACTTGCTAAGTGCTATACTTAGTTCCTCTGAGGCTCTGTCACATATTGAATCTGGGTGTCCTTTGCCCTTACGTTCAACCATTTCCATTGGTAGCTGGGAAGGAGGTAAACCAAAAGCTTTTGTTACTTCCAGATTCACTTCTAACACCTTCAGAAATTTAACACGACTAACTTGTCGCTCATTTTTCATTCTTGTTTTGGTTTTCACCCCTATCCAATACATATTTATCAATTTTTTGTGAACCTTTTTTTACAAGTTTTTTATTCAATTCAACCCTTTTTTTATTCCTTATTTTTGGGTGGAGGGGTCGAAGTGTAAACACTCATAATTTATTACATTAAATAATATTTAAATTATATGCTTATGACTTTTTAAGCATATACATACTCGGAAAACTAGGAAAAAAGCCACCCACTAATTACGGAATAACTCCATGTGTAGAAAAAAAGGAGAAATCAAATACGCAAGTTTTTGGGGTTTTGGAAATTAAAAAAGGACGGGAAAATCTAGGAGGGTTTTTGAAGTAGAGCGGTCTTAGTTAGTATTTCTCCTGACTTCTTGTGTGGTTGCCTTACTACTGTATCCCCACTTTTCTCGAGTTCTCTTGCCTCGTCAGCTAATTTTGCCGCCGCTCTCATCATTTCATGTGCCCCAGCCACTATTGGAATGTACTTTTCTGCCTCTTGTAGTTTGAAGCATCCCTCAACACTCAAGTCTGCAACTGCGCTGGCAATCTCATAGGCAGCTATAGCTTTTGCATAGGCGTAGGGATTCTGGAAGTTTAAAGCATCTACTGCCCTGTTCTTGGTAATAATGATTCTTGGAAGTTCTGGCTTCTCCCCCCTCTTTATCTGCTCAATTACCCTGTCTATCTCATGATATATTACGGAGAACGCGCCTGTTGCGGCTAGAACTCTGATAACGTCTGCGTTAAATAATGCCATCTCTGTGGGGTCTAAGAATTCTCTCCTTGCTCCAATCATTGCGTCGGCATTCACAATTATGTAGCCCTGATTTTTGGCCTCCACATCCTCCTTAATCTTTTTTCCCGGGGTGTCCGAAACCACTATTAGAGGAATGCCTGCGTCAGCCATTATTTCTCGAACCCTTCCGGGACCAGGTAGAGCTGCATTTGGACTTACAGTAATTACAAGATTTGGCTTGAAATCCAGGATCCTTTTAGCCACCTCTTCAGCCTGCTCTGGATTAAGTTTTGCTCCCGAACCAACTACCCGAACATCAATATCATTTCTGTCCGCTCTCTCATCCAAGAGAAGCTCTAGCAGTGGCGCACTTCCAATGTTTCCCAGCTTTACAAACCCTACTTTGACAACATCCATAACATCACCATCTATCACAAATTACAATTATATACAGCCTATCGGGAAACAAATATAAAAATATTATACCCCAAAAAGCCGGCGCAAAGTATGTATTTTTGATTTTGTGGGGTATGTAAAAATGTTCCCTCAAAAAACATTTTTGGGCTCAAAAATGGAGAAGGAGGCTTAGGAAGCCTTCCCAAAAACAGGGCCCACAACAAAAATTACATACCCCCAAACAAAAAATACATACACATTACATTACGCCCAAAAAGCCACTTTGAAGAGTTACGGTTTAAGAATTACTATGTCTATATTCGGATACAAATAGCTTAAAAAGCCGTGGCGGTCAAATTATATCAAAACCTTATTTAAGCTGGTTACGGAGAAAAAAACATAAATCTCTGACAACTGATTTATGGAGATAAGATTTAAAGCGGAGGTTATGATTTTTGGCGGAAATTGTTGACACCTTTGCTGAATGCTTCAATCTCTGGATGAGTAGAATCCTAATAACGGCGAAAAATGAGAAATGGGCAAGAATAGCCGCAAGTGTTTCTACTGGATTTGCAACCTCAGCCATAGGGTGTCCCTGCGAGGCGGGCATAGACAAAATAGTTCCCGCAGCAGAGACACCAGACAAGCGCCCAGGAGCAATTGTGATGTTCTGCGCTTCAAAAAAGAACCTTGAAAAAGTCCTCATAGACCGAGTGGGGCAATGCATACTCACCTGCCCCACAACCGCAGTTTTTGACGCCCTAGGAGAAGAACCAGAAGAAGTATTTGACACCGGAAACAAAATGAAATATTTTGGCGACGGATTTCAAAAAAAGGGAGAAGTAGCCGGTAAAGAAGTATATAGAATACCTGTAATGGAAGGAGAGTTCATAATAGAGAAGGACTTCGGCGCCAAAAAGGGAATAGCGGGAGGAAACTTCTTCATACTAGCACAGACCGAAGACCAAGGACTAGCTGCAGCAGAAGCTGCAGTAGAGGAAATACAAAAAATAGACAAAGTAATCCTGCCTTTTCCTGGTGGAATATGTAGAAGCGGAAGCAAAGTAGGATCACTAAAATACAAGTTTATGCACGCTACAACAAACCAGAAATACTGCCCCACATTAAAAGGGCAAATTGAGGACTCAGAACTACCCGGTGACGTAAACAGCGTCTTCGAAATCGTAATCAACGGACTCACGCTCGACCTAGTAAAAAAGGCAATGTCTGTGGGAATAAAAACAGTCAAAAACATGCCCGGAATAAAAAAGATCACCGCAGGAAACTATGGAGGACAACTCGGAAAACACTTCATCTACCTCAAAGAACTAGTCTAAATAAGCACCAGCTAAACTCACCACACATCTTACTCAAGTCACATTGAACAAAAGACCCCAAAAATATCATTCCAAAATATTAATCTTTGTACTGCTACTATGAGAGAACACAATAATCATTCATTTTCCTTTTTTATACACACCACCAGTTAGTAAACAAAAAGTGTTTACAATGTAAAACATGAAGTATACCAATTTTTTCCAAGCAACCTGCTCCGCCAATTTCTGAGCAGAGGTATGATTATACGCTCCAACCAATTTTAATTGGGGTTAGTTAACCTCCGTCGAAAGCTAAACGCCAAAATATCTGCCATCTTGCTAGAAACACTAGCGCATTCAATATGGTGCTACTTATTTTTGGGCTGCTTAATGCTTAGGGAATAGTTTTTGACACTCCCCACGACTTCAGTCCTGGGATTCTTGGAAGCTTTTTAAGGCCTCCAATGGTTGTGCCACCACCCAGTTAACACGCCCTCCATTAATAGACGGCCCCTATTATAACACCAATTATATTAATACAACGGCTTATCAAACTTTTTTGGCGATTCATCCCCACGACTAATAGGTCGGGGGCCTTATCGCCAACGATTTGTAAGCCTCAAAAATAGACTTTGAACCGGGGAAAAGGCTAAGCCATAAAAAAGTTGGGGAAGCGTTACAAGAGGCACCACACATCCAGATGGGGAACATTTAATGAAACTGTATCAAATATTCATAGTAAAGTTTAAAACTAAAAAAATCTCCCGTTACGCGGAGTGATTATTTCATTACTGCGCATTTTATGGAGGAAATAAAATGGCAAAAACTTCGGGATATTTGAAGGCAGACGAGCTAAAAACACCCCTAGCATCATTCAAAAACCTAGAGGTACAAATAGGCAAAGTCATAGTGGAAGAAGAAGAATGGGAACCTATGGGACCCACACCCAAACCCACTCTAGCTCAGCTTAGATCTTGGACTGTGGACAGGCTTCTTAAAAGGTATCGCCCCTTTTATGCTCCTTTCTGCGATCGCTGCTGCCTCTGCACCTATGGTCACTGCGACCTAACCGCAGGCAAACGCGGAGCATGCGGAATCACAATAGAAGACACTCAGGGAAGAATAGTTCTCCTAGCATGCACCATAGGTGCATCAGCACATGCAGGTCACGCAAGACACATGCTACACGACCTCATAAAAAGAGTCGGCCCCGACTACCCCATTAACCTAGGTAACGACGTTGCAGTAGAGGCCCCCATTATCCGAAATGTGCTCGGGATAAGACCTCAAAAACTGGGCGACCTAGAAGAAGTGTTAGACTATGTAGAAAACCAGATAGTACAGGGAGTCGCCGCATGCCACACTGGACAAGAAGGAAGCTACATTGACTTTGAGGCTAAAGCCCTACACATCGGCTTAATGGATTTTGTGGGAATGGAAGCAGCCGACCTGATTCAGATCACAGCACTCAATTTTCCAAAGGGTGAAGGAAACACCCCCCTAGTAGAAATTGGTCTGGGCTGTGTAGACCCAGAAAAACCCATGATCCTAGTAATTGGCCACAACGTTATTCCCAGTGTGGGCGTTATAGACTACCTACGTGAACACAACCTAGAGGAAAACTTGGAACTTGCTGGAATATGCTGCACCGCCCTCGACTTAACCCGATACAATCCTGGTTATAAAATTATAGGCTCAATAGCACGGCAGCTAACCTTCGTCAGGTCTGGTATTCCTGATGTTGTAATGGTTGATGAGCAGTGTATCCGCACCGATATCATCGAGGAGGCTGCTAAGGTTAAAGCAGCGTTCATAGCCACAAATGAGAAAAACTGCTTAGGACTAAAAGATAGAACTTTTGACCCCGTACAAGAGATAGTTGAAGACTTGGTCAAGTACGCTATGGCCGGTGAGGCAAATGGAGCACTCATACTTGATGGCGAGAAGGCCGGCGAGGTTGCAGTTAGAACAGCCATGAAACTTGCCCCCCTAAGAAAGAAGTTTAAGAATGTTCCTGACAAGAAGCAGATTACCGAATTTGCCAAGTTGTGTACTGAGTGTTATGACTGTGAGAGGGCTTGTCCAAACGACTTACTCACCTCAGAAGCGGTGAAGACCGCTGCTTCAGGTGACCTAAGCCTGCTTGAATCTCTATACGAAGACTGTGTGGGCTGCGGAAGATGCAGCCTGGCCTGTAGGAAGGATATACCCGTTAAGGAACTGATAGACGCAGCGTCTCAAAACCAAATAAAAAGTGATGTTTACAAGGTTAGAGTTGGGCGAGGCCCAATTAAAGACACAGAAATCCGAAATGTTGGTGCCCCAATCGTTTTGGGTGAGATTCCGGGTGTCATTGCCTACGTTGGTTGTGCGAACTACCCCGCAGGGCCCACAGAGGTAGCTAAGATGGCTGAAGAGTTCCTCAAAAGAAGATACATAGTAGTCGTCAGCGGTTGCTCCGCCATGGACATAGCCAGATACAAGGACGAAGAAGGACTAACACTCTACGAAAAATATCCCGGTGACTTTGATGCTGGAGGACTTGTAAACGTCGGCTCCTGCGTATCTAATAGTCATATTGTGGGAGCAGCAATAAAGATTGCAAACATATTCGCCAGAAGGCCACTTAGAGCAAACTTTGAAGAGATAGCAGACTATGTTCTAAACAGAGTAGGAGCTGTCGGTGTTGCTTGGGGAGCCTACAGTCAAAAGGCAGCTTCCATAGCAACTGGCTGCAACATGTATGGTATACCTGTAATTGTGGGACCACATGGTTCCAAGTACCGAAGGATGTACCTTGGCCGCAGCGACATTGATGAAGATTGGTACGTGTACAATGCTCGAACCGGAGATAAAGTGTATATCGGGCCAACTCCTGAACACCTAATAGTTGCGGCTGAAAATATGGACGAGTGCATTGTGCAGACAGCCAAACTGTGCTTGAGGCCCAACGACACCTTCAAGGGTAGGGCTATTAAGCTCAGCCACTGGATAGACCTGTACCGCAGAAAGTATGGAAAAGACTTCCCAGACGATATACACAAATACATAAGGGTTGAGGGCGACATCCCAGTAACCTTCAAAGAAGACCTAATGAGAGTTCTTAAGGACAGAAACTGGAAACCTTCCGAGATACCAGACCCCACACTGTACGAAAGATTAGTTAAAGCTAAAAAATAACGGAGGAAATTATGATGGCTGCTAAAGCGCCAACCCCTTGGCAAAGTGCTAACTGGGGCGGATCAAAAAACGCTAGCGTCCTTATGAGCGGACAAGTCGCCGCCAAGATGATAAAAAAGAAGAAGAGATGCCTACTCATCGTCAGCGCCAACGCAACCAGAGAACTAGACGGAAAAAGACTAGTGGACTACGCTGTTGAAATCGGTAAGGCAGGCATTCCAGTAGTTGCAACAGCAAACATGATTAAAGAACTAAGACAAGCAGGATTCGACAAGGCAGTAGACATGCAGCTAGCGGACATCACAAACAGGCTAAGAGACCCAAAATGGAAGGGACTAGACGGAAAAGGACACTATGATTGTGTGATCTATCTAGGAGGAATATACTACATTCAAAGCCAGTCCCTCTCCACTCTGAAACACTTTGCCCCGGACATTTTGTCCATAAGTCTGGACAGAGAGTACCAACCCAACGCCAGTTTTAGCTTTAATAACCTAAAGCCGAGCGAATGGAAGAAGGAATTAGATGATTTAGTAGCTGAACTAAAAGCATAATTTGATGATCAAAAATTGTGATTAATAAAAAGGAGGATACATGAATGAGCATGTTTGACGACATTCCTGTGGACGTAGGAGTAGTATACGAAGGAGAGCGAATTCGCGGAAAAGACATGCAATTTGAGTTCGGCGGACCAAACGTCGAACAGAAATTCGAACTAGTGCAAGCCCGCGACATGAAAGAAATTGAAGATGGGAAAATTACCATACAGGGACCCGACTTGAAAGACCTAGAGGAAGGAAAATCCTACCCCTTAGGCATACTGGTAGAAGTCGCAGGCAAGGAAATAGAAAAAGACCTCGAGGCAGTGCTTGAAAGGCGAATACACGAATTCATAAACTTCGTGGAAGGATTCATGCACCTAAACCAGCGATACGACATTTGGCTGAGACTAAGCAAAGCTTCCTACAAGAAAGGATTCAACTCATTCCAATTCTTAGGAAAAGTTCTCACCAGACTCTTCAAATCAGAGTTCCCCATCATAGAAAAAATACAAGTAACATTCATAACAGACCCCAAAAAAGTATCAGAATGGTATAAGAAAGCACTACAAATATATGAGGCAAGAGACGCAAGAGCCAGAGGAATGAAAGACGAGGATGTAACCGAATTCTACGGATGCGTCCTATGCCAAAGCTTCGCACCCAGCCACGTATGCATCATATCCCCAAACAGAATCTCACTATGCGGCGCCATAAACTGGTTTGACGCCCGCGCAGCAGCACGTGTAGACCCCAAAGGACCCAACTTTATGGTCCCGAAAGGCGAACTACTTGATGAAGTTCATGGAGAATACTCAGGAGTAAACGAGGTAGCAAAGCAGAAATCACTCGGCGAAGTAGAAAGGGTTTGGATGTATAGCATGTTCGGATACCCCCACACCAGCTGTGGATGCTTCGAAGCCATAGCATTCTACATACCTGAAGTAGATGGAATAGGAATCGTAGACAGAGGCTACGAAGGCACCGCAGTAAACGGTCTAGCATTCTCCACGATGGCCAATCAGACCGGAGGAGGCAAACAGGTTGAAGGATTCAACGGCATAGCAATAGAATACATGCGCAGCCCAAGATTCCTGCAAGCCGACGGAGGATGGAACAGAGTAGTATGGATACCTTCCAACGTAAAAGAAAGAGTTCTAGACGCCATACCGGAAGGACTAAGAGACAAAATCGCCACCGAGAAAGACGTAACCAACACCACAGAACTAAGACAATGGCTCAAAGACAAAGGACACCCCATAGTCAAACAATGGAAGGAAGAAGTGGTAGCCGAGGCCGCCGAAGCCCCCGCAGAAGCCGCCTACCCCACAGCCCCCACAGAATACACACTTCCACAAGTAACAATGCCCGCAACAATGGCAGCAGTGCCCGGAGGAGTCCCCGTAGCACTACTACAAGGAGTCCTACAACTACCCGGCGGAATCCCTGGGGCAGCTCCAGGAGAAGGCTTCCAACTAATATTCAAAAACGTGAAGATAAAAGTTGACAAACTGATAATCAAGAGAGAAGAAAAAGGCAAAAAATGAAGGAATAAATAATGCCGACAGACGATATTACAAAGCTTGGCAAAGACATTTTAAAAATTCTGGAGGAGTTCGGAGAACTAGAACTAGTGGATGTCACTATAGAGGCTGATGAGCTAGTTTTGAAAATGGCGGCGGGAGTAGCCGCCCTAGCTCCTCCCCCAGCAGCGAGAGCCCTAGCCCCGGGTGTTATGCCTACAGCCGTACCTGCAGTAAAACCCTTCCAGTTCATAGAAGAAAAATTCAAACCACCAATACAGGAATATCCTGGCCAG
>JAHAWU010000221.1 GCA_018383815.1 Candidatus Jordarchaeia archaeon
GGATAGCACCACAAAGAACTAACAACATTAAATAAACTATTTAGGGACACTAGGAAAAATTTTCTCCAAAAAACATTTTAGGGCTTAAAACTGGAAGAGGAGGCCTCCCTTTAGCCTCCCAAAAACAGGGCCCACAACAAAAATTACATAACCCAAAACAAAAAATACATACACATTACATTGCGCCCCCGTATTTGTATAATCTGAATATGGCTCACTTTTCATCGAGGACTGGGCCCTTTCGGCTCTTAGTCATTCCTCTTTCGATTCGCTCTAGAGCCCACTCCGCGGCCCTTCGAACCATGTTCTCCTCATCCTCTAAAGCCCGTTTGAGAGGCTGCACAGCCCTGCTGTCTCCTATTTCTCCGAGAGCGAACGCCGCCCTAAACTTAACACTCCAGTTCCTATCTCTCAGTGCCTTTATTAGTGGCCCCACAGCTTTTGCATCCCCTAATTTACCCAGAGTTCTTGCCGCTATTTCCCGAACCCCCTGGCTTTTATCTTTTAGTGCTTGTATTAGTGGTCCCACCGCTCTTGAATCCCCTATCTTTCCTAGAGCTTGTGCAGCTTCCTCCCGAACTCTCTGGTCTTCGTGTTTTAGTAGCTGTATTAGTGGCTCTACGGCTCTTTTATCTCTCATCTCTCCAAGCACCCGCACCGCACCTAGAATCATTCGGCCCTTGCTATTTAGTGCCTGTATTAGGGGTTCCACTGCTGGTTCCCCCATCTCTACGAGGATTTGCGCCACCTCACTCCTAACACTCCACCCCACATCACTTAGTGCCTTTATTAGTGGCTCTACAGTCTTCCTACTCTCCATCCTTCTGAGTACCTGTGCTGCTGATTCTCGAATCACTCCATCTCTATCCTTTAGCGCTTGTATTAGTTGTTCCACCGCCTCCGGGTCCCCCCTCTCGCCCAAAGCTAGCACCGCTTCCCTTCGAGCCTCTTGATTTTTGCGTTTCAGCTCTTGTATTTGTACCTGGCATTGTACCTTACCCACACTCTCTTTCTTTCTGCGTAATTGCTTTGCCACCCCTATGGCTATCGGTTCCTTTCGTCCCAGTGCTTTTGCTAAGAGTTTAAATGCTTCCAAATTCTTCTCCTTTTTGAATGTTCTCATTGCTTCTCTTAGAAACTGGGGGGCAACTAGCGTGTGTGATTGTGCCTGTATTAGTGGTTCTACTGCTCTTTCGTCTCCTATCCGGGCTAGGGCTATTGCCGCCGCCTCCCTGACTTCTCGATTTTCATCTTTTAGTGTCTGTATTAGTGGTTCTACTGCTCTTGGGTCTCCTATCATTCCCAGAGCTTGTACTACTTCCTTCCGAAGTCCTGGTTCGTCTTTTAGTGTCTGTATTAGTGGTTCTACTGCTCTTGGGTCTCCTATCATTCCCAGAGCTTGTGCGGCCCCTTTTCGAGCGTCTTGGATTTCTTGTTTTAATGGTTCTACTAATTCTGAACAATCCGCCATTTTTCCGAGCTTTTCTGCCCTTTCTAAAATTGTCCGTTCCTCATATAGTCTTCGTATTAGTGGTTCCACTGCTATTGGATCTCCTATTTTTCCAAGTGCCGAGGCCGCACTACGTATAACTGGTCTCTCCAGCAGTATTTCTGTCAGTACATGAAATGATGGATCAGCAGATGTGTGAATTGTCTTATCTAGGCCTTCTTGTTTAAATAGTATCATTATGCCTAGTCCTTCTTCCTCCAGAAGCCTTCTGTCTTCCAGTATCCTTAGAAGGTGGAACACAGCCCTCTCGCCTCCTATCTTTCCGAGGGCTTCACATATACATGATTTAGCTGTCAAGCCCACATGTTTTAGTGCCTTTAATAGTGGCTCTATCGCTCTTTCGCCTTCTATCTCTGCAAGGGCAAATATTGCGTTAATTGGCGGTTCTTCCTCGCTTAGCGTCTGGATTAGTGGCCCTACCGCTCTTTCGTCCCCTATCCGTCCAAGCTTCCACGCTGCCATTTCGCGGACATGCAAATCCCTATCTCCCAATGCCTGTATTAGCGGTTCAACCAACAATTCTTCTATTTCTTTGTCATCTATGCTTACGAGGTCATCTATAGCTCTATTTCGAACCTCTTTGTCATCCTCACAATTCAAGACATTCATTAGGCTCTCAATTTTCCTCTGGATTCTCCGCCTTTTTTTCAGAATCCTAGAGTCAGACACTTCCGTAACACCCTCTCATATGATTCCACAACTAAAAACAACATACACATTCCAGTCTCAAACATGGAACCCACACACAGGTTTACACTTTCGCGCTTCATCTGAAACTTAATACATTTTTCCTTCAGCCAACTACTCACTCACTGTTTACAACTTCATCTGAAACCCAAGTATAGAGGTTTAGGTCTGAAGACCAATCCGGTGTTACACACCCCCGTCTAAAAAGGGGAAACACGTTCCAAGTCTCTTTCTGCAAGCGGAGGGAACTGCCCAAAAGAGACCAATCAGGCCCCCTAAGTTTAGAACCATAATATCCGATTCAAACACGGCAACTAAACACCACTACACCTACAGAATGTTTTCAGACAACTAACGCCTTTAAACACAAATGAAGTCTAAGAGAACACCCAAAATAATAGATCTGAAAGGAGAGCAAAACACACGAACCTTCCTTCACACCAAGCAAGACATTTTAGCTCAGCCTTCACCCTGATTTATATTTTGAAACATCCACAAATAAGCTTTTTGCATCCAGTTTGCGGTTAACTGAATGTCACCCTCAGAGTGTAACCCTTGGGTCGCACCCTGCACCCCCAGATTGAAGCCCACTTTGAACCATTCCACAAAGGAAAAAAAGCACCTCAAAGTAAAAGCCAAAAAAGAAGCAACACCCCCCAGATAACACCCAAACTAATTGTGCCAAAAAACACAAAGGCGAAAACGCTCGCCGAGCCAAAAAAATCCCCGTGCAAGCCGATATACGGTTTGATACGGAATTTTAGGACGGCTAACAGGCTCTAAAGAGAAGAGGATAGGTGGCAGATTAGAAAGCCGACTGAACAATTATCGCTCAAAAATCTAGGAAAAGGAGACCACCAGGCACAAGTGAACCATCCCCTACATTAATAGAGGTCTGCAAAAAACTTTCCTGCAAAAAAGCTTCTGAGGAAGGATTGTTTGAACGCTCTAAACCATTTATGGTAGAAAAAGGGTATTTTTGATGAAGGGTTCTGGAAGGGCTGTTTGTTCGGATGTTGTTTGAATCAAAGGCATAATTTTTAGAGGCTATGTTTATTTTAACCAGAAGTTTGTGCGGGGTTTGTGATTGCGGGATACAAATTTTTTGAGACATATCCTGTGCCAGAACTATATGGGACACGTTCTGGTAAGTTTTGAATTGCATAAGTTAAATAAGAAACAGCGGTTATCTTACTTATCCAACCAAGGATAGAAAACAGTGTCGTCCTGTGAGTGAAGTGTGAAAAAACTGAGTTAAATGTTAATAGTTTTCTCCATTCTCTGTTCTCACACATCTTTTTACAAATCGCTAGCGAGAAAGCCCCCCAACTTTAGCCGTGGGGAGTGTCAAAAAATATTTAGAGAGTTTACAACAGTAGAAAGATTTAATACTAAATAATACCATATATGGACATGTGATACTATGAAACTCGCTGACTGGGCCAGGAAACACGGCATAGACTACAAGACCGCCTACCGCCTCTACCGCTCCGGCAAATTCCCACGACCCACAGAACAACTACCCACCGGAACAAT
>JAHAWU010000220.1 GCA_018383815.1 Candidatus Jordarchaeia archaeon
GTTTTAGTATGTAGTCCCATAGTAGTAGGGATTTGAGCCAGTCCAGGAATCCCGGCACGTACTGCAGGATGAGTAGTTGGGTTAGGTTGGATTCTATTCCGAATGTTAGGCTGGGAGCGTCAAGCATCCCCAGGATGGGCACCGTAATTACTATTCCCAGCATACCCATAAGCCAGAATACGCCGAACATTCTGCCTCGAACTTCTGGCCTGTACATGTCTACTATTATTGAGAATGCTGTGGGTACAATGGCTGCTAGTCCTATTCCCACGATGATTCTGAAGTATAGTAGCTGTTCAAAGCTTCCCGAGAAGGATATAAGAAGAGTGGCGGTTGCCCATATTAGTATTCCTGCTGTGAGGGTTTTTTTGCGTGAGAACCTGTCTGATAGGTATCCCCACATGGGCAGGGCAGCTGTTTGGACCAGTGCGCTTACTGTGTTCACGAAGCCCAGCGAGGTTCGTGCTACTTTGAACTCTCTTCCTATTGAGGTTAGGTAGGTTGGAAGTGCCTGCGTGTCAGCATTGTTGGTAAAGAATGCTAATCCTAGTGTTGCCATGGTTCCCTTGTTTGCGCCCGTTTTTTCCTTAGACTTTCCAGTAGTTTCTTCTTTACTTTTTGCCATAATTTGCCTTCCTCAAAGGTGAGTAAATTTGAAGTTCTTGGTGTTCAATCTTACTTTTATTTTTTTGGTTTAATTAGTGCGGTTATCTTTGCCCAATTCAGGTTCGCATCTTGAAATGTGCTTTTTTCATAAGGATTTTTTTCCAAATTTAGAGCCTAAAAAAAAGGGGCAAAAACACTTGGATACACACCTTTATGTTTAAACAATGCTTCCAAGAGTGTTGGCTTATTGATGAGTGAATACCATTGCCACCTCTTCCTCCCCAGGCCCCGTTTTTCTACACAAATATGTTTAAAAGAGGAGATAGTTTGTCCCCTATCAAACAAGAGAGCCAAGTGAGAGTGACGATTAAAAATATAGTTCCCACAATTAGTTTCTGTTCTGATAATTGCTAGTCATTTATAGTATCGAAACGGGCTAAGAAATTTTTGATAATGTATAAATAGTAGTGTTGATTGGTGATTTCTAATTTACAAGGGATGGGATTACACATGGTTAAGGAAATGACTGAAACAAACCTTCGTAGTGCGTATGGGGGCGAGAGTCAAGCCCACATGCGGTATATGATCTTTGCGGAGAGAGCGAAGGCTAATAACTTTCCAAATGTAGGGAGGTTATTTACAGCTATAGCCTTTGCTGAACAGGTTCACGCAACCAATCATTATAGAAACATTGCGAGTAAAGGACACGCAACCGTGGTTTCAGGCGCGGTTTTTGGCAGTAAGAACACTTCAGAGGATCTACAAGCAGGTATAGACGGAGAAACCTTCGAAATAATGGAGATGTACCCAGCCTACCTAGAAGTGGCTAAATTACAAAAGGAAAAAGGCGCGGAGACCAGTTTCAGATACGCTTTGGAAGCCGAGAAAATCCACAAGACCATGTTTGAAAACGCAAAAAAATCCGTAGACCAGGGTAAAGACATAAAATTGGGCCCAATCCAAATATGCACAGTATGCGGACACACAGTTGAAGGCGAAGCCCCAGAAAAATGCCCCATATGTAACGCGCCTAAAAACAAATTCAAAACATTCACCTAGCAGACTATATACTTCTTAGATAAACCTCAAACCCAAATATTTTCTTTTTTATTCTAGAACCACATTCACAAAAAGAATATTGAACCTAAAGGGTTTTTACTCTTGAACTTGTAACACATTTTTCAAAAACGGATATATTGGAGCATTCCCAATAATGATTTAGTGTTCGAAAGAGCATTTGTAGGTCCCAGCTGAGGTGTTATCTCTATGATTAAACATATTTTCATCGTTGACATTAGTGGCACGCCCATCTATGCGCGCTGTGTAGGTCATGATGCATGTCATTTGGAGAAACTTGACAGCTTATCTGTTAGCGGTTTACTAACTGCGCTAAATAACCTTGCAAGGGAATTTGGTGGGGAAGATTTGCAAGCCATACACATGGAAAAGGGAAAATTTCTTTTAGCAACTAAAAACAATTTTTTCGTTGCTTTTCAAATTGAGTCTCATGACGAGTTGAAAAGGTACCAAAAGTACATTGATGGGCTCACAAATTTTTTGCAATCAATCTATCCTAAATCCAACCCTCCGAAAAAAGAGGATGTGTTAAAAATTGTTTCCGAAATTGAAAACTATCTGGAAAAAAGCGGCCTCCTAGAAGGACAGCAAGATTTGCTTGGAAAATTCAAGCTTTTTAAAAGCGGAATAGAAAATTTTGAGAAGGAACTTAAAAAGACTTTCCAAAAAAAGAAAATTAGCTACGAGTAAAATCGTTCCATACAAAAAGTTTTAGGCTACCTAATAGTTTAATTTGGTTCCAAAGTTGGATAAGCTAAATTTTTAGTATCTTTTTTGCATTTTTTCCCAGGATATTTATCTTGTCCTCTGTGCTTATGTCTAGATTCAATATGTTGCCCAGGTTTAGAAGCATACCCACCTTGCGGTCGCAGTAGGTGAGAACCACAGGGTAATCACTTCCAAACAATATTTTTTCAGAACCCACTCTGTTTACTGCTCTCCTAACCAGTTCGGGATCTACTGCCGATGTATCAGTGTAAATGTTATCGTACTGTTCAACTACTTGCATCATTTCCTCAAACCATATTCCTGGGTTCTCTGCACTATAACTGCCAAGATGCGCCCCCACTATATTTAAGCGGGGATATCTCTCAGCAACACTAGCTAGGTGGTTTGGTTTCGCGTCCTCACAGAAGTCGGGGTACTCCCACAATCCGGGATCGCACCCTGTGTGTGTTAGGAGGACTAGGTTCTCCTTCTGGGCGTATTCGTACACGGGATTTAGACGCTCATCACAGGGATTACAGAACTGGAAGGTGGGAATAAGCTTAATCCCCTTAAAACCATACTTTTTCATTTTTTTCATTTTTTCTCTAATCTCATTATCTGGCCTTTTGGGATTGATGGAGCCGAAACCAATTATTCTTTTAGGATCCTTTTCAACATACTTGTAGATATCATCCTCAGACCGGTAAACCCTATCAAACCAATACATTATTTCGATGAGAATGCTTCCAAAAGTTCCGCCTCCTAAGCTTCGGATGTACCTCACTGGCCTGTAGAATAAGTCTTGATTTGCGGCAACATCGTTTTTGTCAACATCAAAGGCTAGCAGTGCCACTTTGTCAACTCCAGCCTCGTCCATTCTGGCCAGTAACTCTCCCTCCACGGAATTAAAACCCGGAGGAGCAGGATCCATAAGTGTATCGGGGGGATGAACGTGGATGTCTATTACCTCAACCTCTTTGCCCTCTAGGAATATCATAGACCTCAATCCTACCATACTCATTCTGAAATACGCAGGGGAAACTTGTTAAAGACTAATAAGGAGTAGCAACTTTTAAACTTTAGCAGAGTTTCTCCAACTTCAAAAGATTTCTAAAAAAACTTTTTGGGACTGGTTTGTGGCGCAAAGTAGTAAGTATTTATTTGCTATGAAAAACATTTTTCATGCTTTGTCTAAGAAGCGAAGCTTATGTAGGTTTTTGATTTTGTGGGGTGTGTAAAAATGCCTAATGTCCCAAAATAGTTAAGTTAAATAAGGTGTTATTACATATAGGGGGTGTGGAAGGTGATTCCTAATGGGTCGTAAGAAACAAATCGACACCAGCATGTATTTCTGTCCCA
>JAHAWU010000223.1 GCA_018383815.1 Candidatus Jordarchaeia archaeon
CTCTTTCCTTGTGTTGGATAGCCATACTATGGGTGCAGTGCTTTGATAAAGTTTTTAGGTGACTTGAACCACTAAAAACACGCCGAAAAATACAGAACCATTAATTATGCAACACAGCACCCTCTGTGGTTCTGGGTTTGGGTGGTTATTTTTTCTTGCTTTTCTTTTGCATGTAGCGATTGAATAGTTCTCCCATGTTTTCGCTTCTTATGCATATGTCTTGGGCGAGTATGGAGTATTCCAGTATGGTTTCCATGTCGACTTCCATAGATTTGTTGGCGATTTTTTTGGCCAGCCCAACTGCGATTAGACCATTGTCCATGATTTCTCTGGCCAATTCTTTGGCTGAGTCCATGAGTTTTTCTGCGGGAACCACCCTGTTTACCAGCCCTATTCTCTCAGCTTCCTGTGCCTCTATGATTCGGCCTGTAAATATTAGTTCCTTTGCTCTCCCCAAGCCAACTATTCTGGGAAGCCTCTGAGCCCCTCCCAAGTCGGGCACGATGCCTATGCAAACCTCGGGGATACCCATGCGGGCATTGTCCGCTGCTATGCGAATGTCGCAGCAGAGAGCGAGTTCCAAGCCTCCCCCGATTGCTGAACCATTAATGGCGGCTATGACTGGCTTCTCAATGTTTTCAATTCTAGTCCAGCCTATCTGAATTTTTCTTCCAAGGTTCCTAAATTCCCGAGAGGATATACCTCCGAATCGCCCAAAGGAGTTGAAATCTATTCCTGCACTGAAGGAAGGCCCTGCACCAGTTATAATGACACTCTTTATGTCATCATCGCCTGAGACTATGTCGGCCGCTTCTCCAATCTCGGTAAACATTTCAAAGTTTATGGCGTTTCTCTTCTCGGGCCGGTTAAGAGTAATTATTCCTATACCGTCCTCCTTATCAATCCTAATAGTTTTCAAATCCTTCACAAAAACTCCTCCTCAAAAAACAAATAAAAAAGGTAAGGTAATAGTTATGCAACCACCTTTGGCAGCTTATCCCTGATAATTTCTTCCGCTTCTTTAACTATTCTTTCCATGAGTTCTTTTACTGTGGGTAGGTCTGAAAATCTTCCCGCGACCTCACCACCGAAAAATGCGGCCTTCTTGGGATCACCGAAATGTATTGCTTGGATGGCTTTCATTTCAAAGTCGGCGACCTCAGCGTCAGGGCACCCTCTCTTCTCCATTTCGTAAAGTTCAACGGTGGCGTCGGTTTTCAGGTATCTTATTCTGCCAAAAACTCCCCTGGCAACAATGGTATTTCTGACATCTCCAAGATTTCTTGTGTAATCCTTATAGTAGTCGAGGAAGTCACTCTCTTTGGTGGCTATGAACCGTGTGCCCATCTGTATACCAACCGCCCCCAAAGCCAAAGCTGCAACCAACCCCGCTCCATCACAGAAGCCACCCGCGGCTACAACTGGCACACTCACCGTCTTTACCACCTCGGGAATCAGAACCATACTATGAACTGGCTCGTGAGCCACGTGACCTCCACCCTCATGACCACTAGCGATTACCAAGTCTGCACCAGCCTTCTCGGCCTTTTTTGCGTGGTAGGGGGAGGGACAGACGTGAAAACGCAGCACACCCGACTCCTTTATCATCTCCGCGTGGCGCTCCGGGTTTCCCGCAGAAGTAATTATAACCTTCATTCTTCTAACTAGTTCGGGATCTTTTTCTCTCTCCTCGATTGCAGTTTGGATCAGTTCGTCGCTTATTTCCCGGAATTCTACCGCAACTGGAACGTTTATTCCAAATATGCCTCTGGACTTTTGGGTTGCTTCTTTAACGTAATGGATGGCTTCCCTCATATTTTGAGCCGGGCTCTTCTTAGGGTCGTAGTCCATAAATTTTTGGCCACCTAAAAGTTTGCAGACTCCCATACCCACGCCACTTATGATTCCCAGCCCTCCAGCGTTAGCTACAGCAGCGGCGAGCTTGGTAGTTGAATAGGGACCCATTCCAGCCTGTATTATGGGATATTTAATTCCCAACATTTCCATAAGTTTAGTTTTAATCATAGTCAACCAACCTTAACACGGTAATATTTTCTTCAACACTAAATTCTTTAGATATAAAATTGTTTTGCCCAAAAAATATAGAATTTTTTGCTAGAATACCTCGCCTTTTCGAACCCATTCCGGATACCATCTGTAATAGTCTATGGGTCTTGCCTTATCCAGTCCGGCGTAGGTGGCCTTGATTAGTCTGAGGACTCCCTTCTTGTCGCGGTAAATGTCTACCAGCTGCTTTTCCTCAAGTGATAAGAGGGCTTCATCTAGGCGCTCCTCGTCTAAACCTGTGTCCTCCACTAGTTCCTCTCTGGTCATGTGTAACCCTGGATTTACAAGGTAATCTTCTGCAAGTGCCAAGAGTATACTCTTCTCAACGGCTTCAGGGTCAGAGGCTCCACACTTTGTGGGCAATTCAAGTTCAGGTGGGTTCCTGAAATAGGGAAGAGGGATTCCGAATTTTTTGCTTACGCGGCGCCTTGGTGGCTTCAACATGTCCTTCATAATGTTCCAGCCCTGGTTCGCTATGAGCCGTCTCAACACGTCGTTTGTGCCGCCCCCCACCTCAAGTATTTTGGCATCTCTCAGCAGTGATTCTACAGGATAATATTTTGTGAAGCCGTCTCCTCCCATAACCTGCAATGCGTCTTCGGCAACTTTCCTCGCAGTTTCTGTGGCGTAAATCTTGGCACTGTTCGCCTCAATTAGAGGCTCCAAACCTTTGTCAAGCAGGGAAGCTGCATAGTAGGTTAGCACTCGGGAGGTTTTGTAACCAATTATCATGTCCGCTATTCGGTACTGATTACTTTCAAACTCTATGGTGCGCCTACCGAACTGGACTCTTCTCTGACTCATATAGTAGGAGTATCTCAGGGCTTCCCGGATACCTGAAACCACACTCACCGCTATGAGAACTCTCTCCAGATTAAGGCCGCTAATCATACACATCCACCGTTCTGACCCAGCGTTAACCTTGCGTAACCTTGGGTCTTTCTCCCTCGATTTCATGGGGAGGCGTTCGCCCGAAAACGGATGAAGCAGGCACATCTCTCTGTGTATTGTTGTACTTGAGGAGGAGGTTTCTCACGGCGATTATGTCCCGGTCCTCCTCCATTCCACACTTTGGGCATCTCATCAACCTATACCCTCTCAGGCTTCTTCTCAGCTTAACCCCGCATTCTGGGCATAGGGACAAGGGGTGCCTCGGGCGTCAACTTACACCACGGTCAACCCATTCAGCTTCGCCTTATACTCAACCACGCTCTGCAGTCTCCTGAAGCTCCACCGGTGCAGCCGGCCGTTCATCTGCTTGGAGTAGTTCATTCTCCCCCGGATGCCTTTCAGCTTCTCTAAGACTATGACTGCTGCGCCCTCCTCCTTCGCCTCACAAACCACCTCTTTCGCGGCTCTGTGGTAGACTGCATCCATCCTCCGCCTCTCTCTCCCACGATACTTCTCCATAGCCGCCTCCTCGTTAAGCCTGGGCTCCGACTGCAACCTTCTCCGCTTCAGGAAATAAGCCGTCCTTATACTCCTCTCCCTGGTCTCGAACTTCTTCACATTTGATCCTTGGGA
>JAHAWU010000082.1 GCA_018383815.1 Candidatus Jordarchaeia archaeon
AAACAAAAAACACATACATATTACATTGCGCCAGTATCTAGTTATTACGCCCCCATCACGAATATTTTTCATCAGATAGTGGAATTTTTAAATCCCCCTTTTTTAGTGGAAGCCACATAATCAAACTGTTTAGAGCTGTTTAATCAAGATTCACGGCTACCCCTTTTCCATATTGATTTCGACTTAATGGTTTGGAGCATGCTTTAATTAGGAAACCACTAGTTCCCTTCCTTTTTTTGGAAGAACCGCTCTAATACTTATTAGAATTTTATTCTCCAGCTTTCAGATATTATGTAGCACTCTTCTTTAGGAATCATTTTTAAGTATAAAAAATTATTTTATAGAAGATTGTTTAGTTCTGAGATGAGACGCTATTTCGGTGATACAAAATGAAGAAATTCGATTTTCATATACATACCTGTTGTTCCCAGCACTGGCTCTGGGGCGTAGATGGGTTAAGTACACCGCGAGAAGTTGTGGAAACAGCCATCAGCCGAGGACTGAATGGAATTGCGGTTTCTGATCACAACACCACTAAGGGCGGGTTACTCGCCGCAAAAATCGCCAAAAAAATCGATAAGAATTTTCTGGTGATTCCCAGCATTGAGGTGAAGTCTAGGAGTGGAGATGTCCTTGCAATAGGTGTGCTAGAAGAGTTAACCATTAGGAGCAGATCTCTGACCGCTGCAGAAGCAGTGGAACAAATGAGGGATAAGAATGCTGTGATAGTTGCGCCCCACCCCTATGGCCGAGAGGGACTAGGCTTAATCGTGGAGAAGTTAAAATTCGACGCACTGGAGGGTTTCAACGCCCACATCCTCCCACGCTACAATACGAAGGCGAAGAAATTAGCCCAGAAATTGAAATTGCCAATGGTGGCAAGCAGCGACGCCCACATCGCAGAAGAAATCGCAAATGGCATAACAGGCTTGGACATGGATGAAATCTCCATAGACGGGGTGAAGGAAGCCATAAGGAAGGGAAAAACAAAAATTCTCCAGGAAAAACACACAAAAAGTATGGGCCGCATCTATTCCAAAAAAATAGGCATACTATTCCACGCCGCAAAACGTCCACCATGCGGCGAAATCTGAAACACTTTCGCCGGCGATTATATGAAAAAAATGGATCTCCACATTCACACCACCTGTTCCCAACACTGGCTTTGGGGACCAGACGCGGTAAGCACCCCAAGACAAGTGGTTAAAACAGCAATAAGAAAAGGATTATCGGGCATAGCAGTAACTGACCACGACACCCTAAGAGGGGGGTTTGTGGCTTCAAAAATAGCGAGAAAACTGGATAAGGATTTTCTAGTAATTCCGGGCATCGAGGTTAAATGTAGAGAAGGGGATATTATCGCGCTAGGATTAGAAAGTGAACCTAAGGGGCATATGGGCAACTTTTCTGCTGTCGAAGCTGTGGAAACACTAAGGGATATGGGTGCCCTGGTTATTGCTCCCCACCCTTTTGGCTGGGGAGGTGTAGGAAAACATTTGGATGACACTGGATTTGACGCTGTTGAGGGGTTTAACGCCAGCCAACTGAGGTGTGTTAACACTAGGGCAAAGATGGCCGCCTACAAATTGGGTTTACCTATGGTAGCGGGTAGCGACGCCCATTACCATGTGAATGTTGGGAATGGTTTAACAGCAATAGACTGTGACGAGAATAGTGTGGATTCCATAATAGCAGCAATTGGTAAGGGGAAAGTGAAAATATGTCGAGAAAAGCAAACAAGGAACAGGTTGATAGTTTACACTTTCAGAATAGCCAAATTTTATAAAACCATTATATGGAAACCCACCTGTGACGAATATTAAAAAGATGGTAGCGTAGTTTAATGAACATTTTTCGAATAAGGATTTTAGGATCTAGGATTATGGCTCCAAGAAACGTTTTCTCAATAGATATCAGGCCCCCCTAACGTGCTGGAATTTCAAGTGGCCATAGTGTCCTACAATCGTTTCCGCAAGTGTGTTTAGATATCCCATCATAAAAAAGGGAGTAGGACTTCTGGTCGGAGGCTGTGAGTATATGAGCATAGTGTTTTTCATAGCTGTCGCATAAATCATAACAGAAAAAGGAATTTGACTGGTTCGGTAAACAACAATGTGGGGGAAAAGGGGAGTGGATGTTCATTCTAGGAAGTGTACTTCCTTTTTATAATGGGTTTACAGCTTGTATGTAGGGATTAAGGAAAAATAATTGGGAAGTTCCTGGGATGACCACTAATTTTTAACTGTTGAAGGCGGTGGAGAAAAGTTCGGTCTCACTTATGAGGGGTCTTTTATGATTCTTAATTGTGGAGGTTGGATGCCGGGCTGGTCTATGATTGCTGATGGTTGAATTAAAAAAATTTATAATATAACACAGCAATAAAATGAGGTAAATTCAAAATTCGAGTTAAGGTCGAATAAAATATGGAGGTTAGAGTGTTATGACTCAAAAATGGAGAATGGTGACCACTACAACTGATGTGGCGGACTGGTATAGTGGCTTTATTCCCGCGGCTCTGAGGGCCACAGCTGAGGGAAAAATCCCAGACACTGTAGCATTTTACTATTTGGACAAGCCGGCAATCTTCCTGCAGCGTTACTGTGACGTTTTGAGAGACATTAACTATGAGGCTGCTGTTGAAAACGGAGTAAAGATCACTCGAGGCATTGTGGCTGGTGGAGGTGTAATTTATGCGGAGCCTGGGTCTGAGCCCTTCGTTGGTTTAGTCTGGAATAAGGATAAGCACCCTGAACTGCCACAAGCGCCAGACATGGTGCTAATGAAGATACTGGGCGCGGGTGCAGATGTTTTGAGTGAGAGGTACAAGCTTCCCATCAGGTATCGCCCTCTGAACGATATGGAGATTTGGGATCCCAACAAGAAGACTTGGAGGAAGTTTATGGGCTGCGGCTCCTCTGGACTGTTTAATGCCATGGGGTTTGCCTGGTTCCCTAACTGTACCAAGCCCAGCGAACTTATGCGTAAAGTCTTAGTTTCTCCAGCAGAGAAATTTGCGGACAAGGTTCTCAAGGACGTGATGGAGAGACAATGGAACCTTGAGGAGGCCGGCGTGTACCCTAAAGGCTTAAAGGAGATAGATAGGATTCGCCAGGACTGGGTTGAAATTACTCTGCAAACCTTCAAAAAGGCCTTCGGCATCGAGGTAGAAGAGGGAAAATGGGAGGACTTTGAGTTTCAATACGTAAAAGAGTTCACCAAGCAGTTCCATTCGGAGCAGTGGATATTTGCAAGGTCGGCTGAGAAAAAGTTTGAGGAAATTCCAGAAGGTACACATCTGGGAAAAGCCTTCTTGAAAATATCGGGAGGTCCACTGATTAGAGCCTATGTTTTGAGGGAAGGAGACACTATAAAGGACATGATGTTTACGGGCACTATGCACATGGTTCCGGGTGACGCTCTTGAAAGGCTGGAGAAGGAACTTATAGGCTTAAAAGTGAAGGACGTGGCGGCTATCAAGGAGAAGGTTAACTGGATGTTCAGGAGGGGAGGAATGTATCCCGAAGGTGTCCAGATAGGTATGCTTGAGGAATCGCAGCTTGTGGACATCATAGTGCAAGCGTGCAAACAAAGCTATGAGAGCTAACCTCAAATATAAGGGAACAAATCATCCTCCCTATTTTTTGAATTGCCATTTGCTTTTTTCCAAGCTTTTTTAATTTTTCTAAAATTCTGCTGTGTTGTACAATTTTCATTTTTTCAATTTCTTTATATATTCTAATGAATTTTTTATAATTTTACATTGTTAATTTGAAAAATTTTCAACAACCTAATAAACCTACTTAAAAAAGTAAAATTATGCAACACAGCATAAAATTCCATCTTTTTTGGGCAACGGTTGTATTAATGGCATTGCAGGGTATCAGTGCCTCATGACACGTCAAGTCCAACAGTTTTAAAGTGGTCAAAATTTTTCAAATACGAAATGTGTAGGTTTCCTGCCCAGTATTGTTTAGCTGGTTTCCACTGTGAAGTTGATTGTTATGTCTTCGTTTGTTTCTAGTTTGCCGTCTGGACGCTTTTTTGCTTTTGTACCTTGGATTTCTAGTTCTCCGAATTTTAGTCCTGTTGATTTGGAATCTGAGTTGTATGACTGGATTACCGCTCGCATGCCGTGGGGATTTGACTTTGGTGGATCTACGCATTCGTCCTGACTTTTGGCTCCGGTTAGCGAAAATACTGAGATAAGAACATTTTTTCCATTTTTCTTGAATCGGTACTCCATTCTGGCTTCCTGCGGGTTGGGTAAATCCTCTGGGCGGATACCTAACTTTAATTCCCTTTCTCCATCGATAGTGAACTCCACATGGCCCTCAAAGACTCTGAGGTAAGATTCTGGGATGGAATTGAAATAGTGGATTGGCTGAGCATTTTTGACAACTGGAACTATAAGCTTTCCTTTACCCTCATCTCCAGTTGGAACCTGTATCAGGGTCCAAAGAGCAAATGGATTGTGATAGTTTTTTACCGTCAAAAAATCAAGAATTCTTATTCGTGCAGAAATTGCCCCTCCCTCTTGGTGCGCTTCGACTAGTTCGAAGCGTTTCCTAATTTTACCATTAAGAGTTTCCTCCGAAATCATGTCCTTAGCTGAGATTGCGCTCTCAAGTTCCACTGCATGCTTTCCTTTCGATACCACCCGATAATTGGCGGGATCTATTCCTGGCGGGCATCGCCAGCCTCCAAATTTTTGTGGCTCATTGTAGAAAAACGCCTGCTCTGGTGAAATCCAAGTGCGAATGCCACCGGTATTCCACTCTCCTTTCTCTAGAACTTCTACCATTTTTGGATTCGTCCACAGTAGGTTTCCGATTCCCAGATCTACGCCTAGAATACGTCCTCCGCGTGGCAATATGTGGAGGGAGGCGGGATGGGAGTGGATGCTTATTATTTCGGCATTTTTCTCAATCTGTTTCTTTATGGTTGTGGGTTCATCCAATTTAAAAACTTCCTATTCTCACCTGTTGAAGTTTTCTCATGGGGAGCATTTGTGGTAGTTTGGGTTTTTAATGGTGGTTTTGTGATTGTGTTTTTCACCACTGTAATTGAGGTTAAGAGGGAGTGAATAGGGGGTGGAGGTAAAAGGGGGATTTTGTATTTTATGTTTATTCTTCTGCTTCTGCTTTTTTTACTATGAGTGTTAGCCCTTGTACTTTTACTACTTTTATTTTTGTCCCTGTGGTTATTGGTTTTCCGTCTTGGGATTTTGCGCTCCAGGTTTCTGATGCCACCAGTACCTGTCCTTTTGGTGTTAGGTCAGTTGTTGCTTTGCCGGTTTTTCCAACTAGTTTTTCGATGTCTAGTTCTTTGCTTATTTTTCTGGTTTCACCCACTTTATAGACAAGGTAGGCGAAGAATGCTGAGATGAAGAGGGATACGAGCACCACTGTGACTATTACAGTCTGTATAAAATTGGAGGTAATTAGCCAGTTTGAGGTAGGAAAGATGAGAACTGCTCCCAATATGAAGCAGGCTGTACCTCCTGCTGCCAGTACAAAGGTGTGGGTTTTCAGTTCCAGAATAAATAGTATGAATCCAAACACGAAGAGTAGGATGGAGGCAAAACTAAATCCCAGGATGCCTAAGCCAGCTAGTCCCAGCACCAGAGAGATGCCGCCCAGTATCTCTGCTCCGAAACCAGGTGTTTTGAGACCTATGACGATGGCGAATAAGCCCACTATGAGCAGAATGTAAGTTACATAGGGATTCACTATAATTCTTAAAGCATTATACTGTAATGGTTTTTCGTAAAAGTATATGGCTGGGCTGTCGCTTATCCCCGCAAAGTCAACTTGACTCACTGGACTATAAGAGGGAGCGTCTGCTGTGGGTACCAGCTTCCAGGCCAGTGTGCCTGTGGGTGAGTTATACCTTATTAGGGACTTGTCTTCCAACTGTTGTAGGAGCCCATAGAGGTCGTTAGCTACTATTTCTATTATGCCAGCGTCTTTTGCGTTTTGGGGTAAAAGATAAAGGTTAATGGCAACGAGTTGCTGAGCTATTGCTACATTTCTGTCGTGGAGGAGTGCGTGGGTATACATTAATCCAATCATTGAATAGGCATATCTTGCGTCATAACCCGGCTGCCACCCCTGTGCTGGTTGAGCTGAGCCTATGAGGGTGCCCTGAGACATTGCAGCGATGTGGCTGGACATGAGGAGGTAGGTTCCTCCACTCCAGGCTGTGGAGCTAAAGGGAGCCACAAAAACACATATGGGTATTCCGCTTGCCTCAAACATGTTCATAATGTTCTGAACAGCGCTTAACTCGCCACCCGGCGTGTTTAAGAAAACCACAATTAAGTCAACTTGGGCATAAACAGCCTTGAACATGGCGTCTTGAATCATCAACTCGGTGGAGCGTGTCACCTCTTCATCTATGGTTATTATCATTACTGTTTTGGAAAATGCCTGTTTACAGTCAACCTTCTGGGCTTGATAATGATGCGCAGTAAAATACTGGCTCCAGCCCAAGAAATTTTGGTTATCTTGGCCCTGTGTTAGCAACCCAAATCCTAAGGGTAACAGCAGTAAGATTACAAAAAGGAAAATGATAATCTTCCTCAAGACCTCCACCTATAACTCTTCACTCCACGATAATAGTTTTCCATCAAGGCAAATAAACTTTTTTAAAATTCAGTCATGAAAAAGTTGACTGCGAAATTATGGATGACAACTTGGTTATTAATTCTGATTGAAAAACAATTTTTCTCTTGCGTTTTAAGGGCCTTCACTTCACATTTAAAAGAAGCAGGAATTTCTTTTTAATTGCAAGGGAGGCCTTCTAAACAAATTTTTTGAGACTTGTTTTTGGGGAAGAGGCCTTTAACGAAAAGAGGGTTAGGCCTTTGTGATTTTCAAAACGCATTTATTCTCTGTTGAGGGAAGTTCGCTTACTCCAATTTTGGTTTTTACGCCCATAGCTTCTAGTAGCGCTTCTAGGTATGTTGTGCAGACGTCGTGAAGCGTTTTGCCTTTGTTTTTGTAGCGGCAGTTACTGATCTGGTAGGTTATATTCTCTTTTTCCTGTTTTAGTAGTGTGGCTTCTTGACCTAAGCAGCTTAATATTAGTTCGGGCATTTTTTCTGGTATTTTCTGGAAGGTTAGATTTGTTCCCTTGAAAATTTCTTTGTTTTTTCTAATTGTGTTTTCTTTGAATTCTTCCAGTTTCACTTTGGAGGTTGAAATTAGGGGTTCCAGCAGCTCTAAGGATTCTAGACCGCTAATTTTCGGGGAGGAGCCGCTGACGATTCTTTTTGTGGCTACAAATTCGCATTCTTCGTCTCCCAATCCTAAACACTTTGTTTCTTCTACATAGTAGTGAAACCCGTAAGCCACGTCCAGAACTCCTCTAATAAATCCGCGCTGAATAAAGCAGATTGGCTGTTTGAGTTTTCTTAGGCTGCTAATGAATGGTGAATTTTTAATCCGGACTATGACTTTAAGCTTGTCACCATCTGCCTTTAATGAAATGTTTCCCCAGCCTACAATTGTGCCTGTGGCCAGACAGCTCTCAGCAATTTTGTCGCCCTGAAGCTTGTATTTCTCCTTGAAAATCTGCGCTAAAGCCCTTCCATTTTCATAACCAGCGTAATCAAGGAAGTCTTTCACTTTTTCCAAGAGATTATCTTCGCCAGCCTTCTTTATGATGTTCAAAATTTGGTTGGCAGGCATCACAAGAAACCTAGCGTACGCGTCATAGAGGGGTAACTTGAGTATTCCTGGAATGTCCATGGTGAGCATTTTTCTAAATTCTTCAAAAGAGGTAACTATTTCGCTCGACAACAGGAATTTCCTGCTTTGAATGTCTACAGAGTATGTTACTAAATCCGTTACACAGGGCAAACCCGCATTTTTTAGTACTCTGAGGTGTTTTATCGATGTCCCATCTTTCTCGGTTGTTCTGAGTTCAATCACTGTGTCGAATATATGTTTGGCGGTTTCAACCACCTGTTTGGGATGCATTTCCACATTCATCACTGTGTAGGCCACATCTCTAAGAGTCTTTATTTTTGACCTAAAGTTCCAGATGAATCTTAGCACCTTATCCGGGTCACTAACCGTAAATATGGTGGTTGAGAGCTGATTGTATATCCATGAAACCTTCATTCCGGGAGCGGGAATACCCTTCAGTTTGTCGTCTCTAAACATGCTTACATGGTAAAAAACATGGTTTAAGTCGTGGGGCTTCTCTACCACCACAATATTGGAGTTTTCCGAGGTTTGAACACCCATAGAGGAACTGAACAAATCTATGTAGAACAGGCGATTTTCCCTCAACGCTGAGGCTGCAATCTCTGGTGCGTATAATTGTGGAAAGGTTTCATTTGGTGGATCCGTAGTTAGGAGGATTACATTTTCTCCCCTTTCTAGAATATTGAGGCAGATTATTCCCAGAAGGGCGGATGCTTCTTGAGCGTTTTGACCTTCGCAAAGAATTAGAACGGTGGAACCTCTAGGAACGCCACCGCCTAGCAGTTTGTCGAGTTCGGCTATTCCTGTACTTGCAAGTGCCAATTCTTGTTCCCCCATTTTATCTCTACTTAACTAATTGTCGTTATTGTTTCTTATGTTTTTTGAATTTACAATGTTTTCTGTAATACTGGTTTGTGTGGTTAATGTTAAATTTTGCGTCTAACCAAAAGCAGCAACTCATCCAACACTCTTTTTTTCTACACTGAAGAGTTGAAATCCCATTTTTAGAAGTGTTTTATATTTAAAATAAATTTAAAAAATAAAAAATTGTTAGGATTAAGGCTTTATTCCCGCCGCCTCATTTACGCTCTTTAGAAAGTTGAGATATTCACTTTTTGTGGGTGTGACTGGTTTTGTTTTTTCCACAGTTTTAAGCCATTCTTTATTCTTCTTGGCCACGGTTTCCACACATTTTTTAGTGAAGTTTTCCAGTAAATTTATTGCTTCTCCGAGGGGGAGGTCGAGTGCCTTTTTCCTAATGTTGCTTGCCTCTTCTAGGAATTTTGACTGTAAAGTTTCTATTTCGGGGAAGATTAGGCTCGCCCTTTGGGGATAGTCTTCCTGTATCTTCCGAGCCAGTTTTTCGTGGTTCCACCAGAAGGAAGATTCGCTGAATTTTTCATTGCCCTTACTTAGAGTCTCTGGAATCTCTGTGCCCATAAAGAACGGCATATAAACGCTTATGCAGGGATTAGAGCCTCCAGTTAGCCAGTGTGTTTGAAGTTCCTCTGTGAGGTGACCCACGTAGCTACCTGTAGATTGGCTGACTTCTAGATGTCCAGAGTGCATACAAACAGTGGTTACCTGTTTGTCGGGGTTCCACTCCTTTAAGCTCATTCCCCCATGGTCTCGGAGATAATTCATCATATCCTTAACGTTTATCTTACCCTTATTTTCTTGGAGGAGCTGTAGTGACCGTTTAAACCGTTGATCACAGTGTACAATCTCCCGCATGCCGGGCTCCCCGTAGCACTCTGCAAAGTTAAAGTCCTTCCTAGAATTGCACCAACCCTTATTGATTGCATTCTCCACTAGGTTTGGTGAGGCTAAGTCCCAGTTCTTACCTATGGTGTAACCGTTTGAAATTGAGCGAACATCCTTGACACATTCTGCAACCCAGTACTTGTCAGCCGTTTCCAGAACCCAGGCTTCGCTGGGATCGGCGATAATAAAGGAGTTATGATACTTTAGCTGTGCGTCGAAGAAGCAGTTTCCTCCCTGACCATACTTTTCCAGAAGCTCGGTTATAACTTCAAGAGCTCTCCTGGCGGTTTCTCCCCTTTCTAGTCCTAGTCTGAGAAGATCCATGCCCAGAAGTCCGGTGTCAGCGTAGGGTTCCTTAGACCAGACAGCCTCGTTGCCGATGGCTACGCCGAACTCGTTAACCCCCATCTCAGCGCCCCAAATCCAAAATGGCGATGAAAGAATTACTTCGAGAGTTTCTGGAACTTGGGGTATCTCAATGTAGGTGCACTTAACCTTAGAACCCTCGGGATGCTCCATCCTGGGAATGTGCCTGATTACTTGTGCTTCGTTCGGCGGCCTATCGCTATTCTTTCCAAAAATCACTGAGCCATCCTCTGTGGAGTTTCCTAAGGCTACAAGGGTGTCACACATGCAAAGCACCTCACAAAGAATAAGTAATGAGTAATATATAAGTCTATCAATGGAAGGGGGAATGAAAACCATGCAGCTTATGCAAAAAGGGTACTAATTAGATGGTGGGACCGGCGATTGCTCACTGAAGCATTACTCGGAACATTTTGACAAGAAGGATTAGAATTCGGGGTATGTTGTAGCTGAAGTGCAGTTCTCAATTTTTACTTCTATTCCCTTCTCAATCAGTGAATACATTCTCTTTTTGTATTTCTGATACTCGTCTAGGGTCATCAGTACGATGTGTTCGCCTTCCTCTGTTGCATGGAAAAGTCTTCCCGCTCTTTGAGCCTCCTGCCTTCGGGAACCAAATAGGTAATCGTATTCTATTACTCGTTGTATTTCTGGTAGGCTGACTCCCTCGTCACCCACTCGGCTTAGTATGACGAATCCATCTTTTTTCAGTGCTGCTCGCAGGGTTTCGAGACGGTTTTTAGTTTCCCCATTAACGAAGGTTCCACCAAATCTTTCAGCAATCATTTTTCCCTCTTGGAGGTTGTCACAGTAAACCAGGGTGTTGCTCGACTCCGCCATGAGACTGTCCAACTTCGCCAACTTTTCGCTTTCCCCACCGACAATAATTAATCTCACAACAGGCTTCCTAATCAATCCCTTCTGGAAAAAGTAGCTCCAAGACACTCCAACAGGATATCCTGTCAGAGCAAATATTAACTCGGAACGACCGTCCTCCCTGTAAGGGCTGCCGGAATTATGGCAGAAAACATCGTTGCCCAAGAAGTTTTCAGTTCCCGTTGTCAGATCATAAACGAAACACTCCCTTTCTGCATCTGCAACCTTCTTAACTTTAACCAATGAAACTTCATCTTTTATACCCCCATAATCCCAAAAGTTGTGGAGCGCTTCTCCTAGTTCAGCTTCTCCGCCATCGAGACAGTTTAAAACATTATTTTCCAATTCGTCGGTTGGTGTCCTCTTTGGAGCTATTAAGTAATCTTCCACTGTTAAATCCCGGCAAGCCTTGGAGCAAATACCCAAGTTGTCTTTATCCCACACCAGTAGGGAATGATCACCGGTAACTTTTATTCGCCCACCATTGGAGAGCTCAACTTCCAATAACTTCTTCCCACTCAGGGGGTATCTATGAACAGCATAAATAGGGGTCCAAAAAACCTTTCCGTAGGGGTCTACACCCACGGTTTCCAATCTCCCCTTCAAGGATGTAACTCCGACTCTATTCCCCATCAACATTTTTGCCAAATCTTCTATTTTCAAGAACTGGATCTCGCCCCTCTTCTTTATGGGGATTACAGTATCTCCGCTAACTGACAATCCTATTGTATATTTTCTCTTAAGGAAGCTGATTACGCTGAAAACATTGCTGGGAAGATGGTGCACCTCGTCGAAAACAACTAGGCTGTACTCCTTCTGGGCAGACTCTTTAACAGCGGAGTGATAAGTTACTATTTTTACCTCACCAGGGCTAATTTCCAACTGGTTTTTTATGCGCTCCGCCCATTGCTCCCTTAAAGTGACTGTTGGTACTACTACCAGTTTTTTGCCCCCGATTTTTCCAATAGCGTATAGGCCTATCATGCTTTTACCTGCGCCATAGGGGTAGAAGATGCCCAAATGGCTGTACTTCAGGAAGAGGTTCCAAGCTTCCTTCTGATAGTCCCTCAACTCAAACTTGGCTCTCTCCTCCCTGACTAGGTCAGCAGGATCCACGGGCTTGGGTCTAAAGGGCATAACCCCATCCTTTAGTAGCTCAATAACCAGTGAGAACTTCTTTGTGGTTTTAATCTGGAAGGAGCTCCCGTCTATTTGTCTGCTGAAAAATGATTGATACTTTTTTCTGAATTTTTTGGCGTCGCCCTCCTCAAGCACTGCAATATTTTTATCCCAATCTAGAGCCACTTTGAAATCTGGCAACTTAATGCCGAGCTCGTCCTTGAGCACCTCTGGTAGTGGAGTAAGCCAGTCAACGTAGCGGTTGACCCTATAAACATTGTAGGATTCTGTTTGAAATTCCAGCCATCCTACTTCGAGGGGTATGAAGCGGGGTATAAAGAGACGCCATTCTCCAGGCTTATAAGGAACAATAGCATACGGCTTCTTCACAAAAGCTAAAACTTCGTCGCTTTTAATTTCCCGCCATAGAGAAGCACTAAACTGCCTGCACACTGCCTGCACCGTCTCTTTTTCCGCTTCCTCCACTTGTCTTTTTAATTCGTCCAGCTGCATTTTTATTTCATTCAAGCCCTGCAAGAGTAACACCTCTCATTTTTTGACTTTATTTGAAAAATGGAAATTACTATCACGTTCTTGACATGCCTCGTGGAAAACCAGCACTCCCTGGATAGCAGAGATGGGGTGCGCCTACTCCCTCACAAGTCCAACATATAATTTCTCACTTCAATATTTAAAACTAATCAATTCCTAGAGAATACACCTTTGCCTCCATAAAAATTCTAATTTTTGCACTGGACAAGGGTTAAGAAGGAGTTTGTGGACGCTCAACTATTTAAGAGAGAAGTGAAAAAATTTATGAGAGGTGTAACGTTTTGGTTATAGTTGTTCCACCAGATTTGAAGTTCTCCGACTCATTGTATCTCCTTTTTGGCGCTTCTATACTGAAGGAAGATATTGTAACCTTTCAGAAGATCCCCGGTTACTTGAAGGCCATAATAAATCTACTTAACGCCTCCCCCACTTTGGGAAAAAGGATTTACGCGGGACAATTGGCGAAGGCGCAGTATGGAAGAGACCCCCAAATAGTGAAAAGGTCAAAAATAGATGATATTCTGGAGAGGGAGTTCCTATGTTATCATAGAGAGGTGCTTCAGGGCAGGAAGGTGGACTCCATTTTTCTGGGAGCATCAAGTGGAGCAAGCCTGCATCTAGCAGACATAATGCAAACCTTAATGCTTTTCTCGGGATTAAACATAACAGTAACCAGGAGGGGAGGAGACCCCGACGATGCAAAAGGTTTCATTGAGTTCGGTAGAAACCTGATGAAGGACTTTCTGCCCAATAACCAGAACCTAGAGATTGTCATCCATTTTGACCCCGTCCATGACAGAACCAATCTGCCCTTCGTCTTCCACTTTAGATCCAAGTTCTGGCTCCCCAATGCTTACCGAAAATTCATAAAAGAGCACCTCAAAAAGGGGGGAGACCTCGTTGTTTTCGATGTACAGGAACCATGGCTGCACTACAAGCTTGACGATAGGTTCTACTATCAGTGCGGGGGACTGGACGACTTAACGCCTGAAGAATATGCCTACGGCTCCAAGAGAATAGATTCCTGGCTTGAAGAATTAGGGGCAACCCACAGAGGAGGCTGGGGATTAGAGGGAGAAAAACCCTTAAAGAGATACGACAGCGAGTATGGCAATAGTCCCGGAATGGTGACAGCGGTGAAAGAATTCGCCGAGGAGCAGGGATACAACTTTACCCACATTAAGGCAAACCGGGCCCATGATCTGAGCTTCATGACCACCTACCTTGTAAATCAGGCAATGGTTGAAAAAGGAATAAAGCCCGGAGGAGTACTTATTGAGCAATACACTCAGCTTGTCCCACTCGCGGTGAGAAGGTTGGGACTCCTCCCAGTCTGGACATACTACGTCCTACGAGCATCATTTAACGATACTAAGAAAATGCTGGACAGAGTTTTCAAAGATTACCTAGATGAAGCAGAGGAACTAGTTTTCCTTCCCACTCAACCATTTAATCCGGGGCCCAGAGGGGACTTCGTCACCTGTGAAGAGTGGTACGAACTATTTAAGACATATCCGGTAAGAAAATTCACCTCATACACTAATCCCAAACTTTACCCCATAGATGTACCATCAGTAGTTCTGGGACCGCTAAAACTGCACCAAAGATGCCTGAAGGAAAAGGATCTGGGACTCAAAATCAGTATGGAAGACATTAAAAACGCCTGCAAAAAGTTCGGACTAACCTACACCACATCAGCATAAAAAACACGCAGCAAATAAGCATCCTCAGCGCGAAAAACTCTTATTCCCGCTCCTTTTTTTGTGGTATCCAAACCATGAATTTTTTAGAAGATATGGTGTACACTATGGCTGGCAAATTCTGGTTTGGTGATGGGCTTTGGATGCACGTGAAAGGGTCTTATGCGCTTTGAATAGGGAGGAGCCGGATAGGGTTCCAACCTTTGAGATTGGCATCACAAACGACGATATTTCAGAGAAGATAATGGGCACCAGTCTGACTAAGGGAACCCTGAGGGCGGCTTGGGACATGAGGCATAGGCCCTTCTGGAGATACCTTAGGAAAAGACGCACCATGAAGTATTCTCCGGACCTTTATGCCAAGTCTGTTTTGGTCATGTCCAAAATCGGTTTTGACAGTTGTTCCTTGGGGGTTCTCCTCCAGTTCACCAAGTGCAAGTACCCCACATGGGACACCTACATTGATGAGTATGGGAGAAAATTTCAGCTCAAGGAATACAGTGGAACCGAGATGGGTTCCTACGTGGGGGGAGGCTTCAAATCCCCCGAGGATTACTACGCTTGGGGATCCATAGACCCCTATCATCCCATAAGGGAGAGAATCTACAAAAGAGCCCAAGAAGTTGCTGGTGACAAAATTTTCATAATGCCCGGCATAATGGGGTTTTTCGAATCCACTTGGGAAATATTCGGGTTTGAAACCTTCTCCAAACTCTTCATTCAGAACCGAAAATTTATAGAGAGAGTTTTTGAAGACCACAAAAAATTAGCCATAGAAACCGCCAAATACATGATGGACCTAGGCGCTGAAGCACTGGTTTTATATGACGATTACGGCCACAAAAGCGGCCCCTTCATATCGCCCAAAGACTTCCGAAAACACATATATCCCTGCCTCAAAGAATTCACACAAACCTGCCACAAACGGGGAGCCCGAGTCCTCCTACACAGCGACGGCAACCTAAACCAAATACTGGAAGACATTGTCAAAGCAGACATAGATGCGCTTCACCCCTGGGAGCCCCAGGCAAACATGGACATAATAGAGGGCAAAAAGAAGTACGGCGGCCAAATCTGCGTAGTAGGCAACGTAGACCCCATGCACACCCTAAGCGAAGCCCCACCAGAAGCAGTAAGGGAAGAAGTACTCAAACTCCTAAAAAACGTGGCACCCGGAGGGGGATACATACTGAGCTCCGGACACAGCATACACCCCAAAGTAAAATACGAAAACCTCATGGAAATGATGAAAACAGTACAAAAATACGGGAAATACCCCATCCAAATCCCAGAAAAACAAATCTGAAAACACTCAATGATTCGCTTCCACTAACCGCACCGGAAGGACTCTAGGGATTCGAACTGAACCACACCAAAAACTAAGCCATAAATCGGGGATCTATCGCTCTATCCACAAAACTAAAAGATGAGAAGTGCTTGGGATTTGTGGTGTAAATATTTGAAACCGCATTCTCCTTCATTGTTGCCGCTATGACACAGTCAGGAAATTCAACATCTCTTCTCTCACTCTGTAGGATTAGAGCTTCTTTTAGAGTACTCCTATAGGTGGGAAAAATTACAACTCTCTTCTCCGATTTGAGGAAACCGTTCCACAAAATGTTTGCCGCTTCACCGGAATCAATCTTTGACCTTTTAACAAGGCATATCATAGTTTCAACAATTACGACAGTGTTTACCCCTGCTACGAATTCTGGCTTGTGTTTAAAACACTTGCTCATAAGATTAAGGCAAGCCTCCCTTTCGGGGTGTTCCGGATCAAGCAGTCTCCATAAAACTCCAGAGTCGACAAAGAAAATCATCGCTCTTCCTCTTGCACACTTAACCACAAGTCAGATTTTGTGATGGGGGCGTAATCTGCTTTTCCCGTCCTCTTAATCTTTTTGGAACTCAAACTTACCAGAAAATCCAAAATTTTTTCTTCCCCCTCTTCATGGGATTCCACCATTAGCCCCGCAATTTTGCTACTAAGAAGAATCCAGCGCACAGAATCCCCTTCTTTAATCCCTAAAGCGTCTCTCACCTCGTCGGGTATACGAACCCTCCTTTTAGAGTCAACTTTGGAACTCACCAACTATTCCACCACTTACAAAGGATAAAAGTGGGAATTAATAAGGTTTTCCCACAAATCCAATGGGAACCCGTCTTAGGTATGTAGTTTTCCTGGTTATTGTTTGTTTATGCGGGGGTTGGGGGGTTAATATAGCCCCAGAAGATTCTCGGAGGACTGGCGGGCTTCGGGGCCTCTGCTTTATAGAGG
>JAHAWU010000083.1 GCA_018383815.1 Candidatus Jordarchaeia archaeon
CAAAAAATCTTCCGAACATTATTGGCTTTCACCCGCCCTTCCGAAAAAAATCATTGTCCGCATTCTATAAGTCATATTGTATTAGCCATAATCTTGTGAACGGAGTAGGTAGAAACAAATCTGGCATTAATTTTTTCACTTTTGGTGCTTACCAATTTCTGGTCTTAAAATGAGAAAGTTATGGCGAGCGGTTTATTCTGTCTTTGTAGGATTTATTTCTATTCCTTTCTCGGTTATTTTAAAGTCTCCCATTGTTGCCGCTTTGCCGCTTTGCCTCACGTGTACCTTATTACCTTTAATTTCTATTATAACGTCTGCTAGCTGCAATATTTGCATCATTACATTCTTCTCAGTTAACTCGGATTCCAGAAGAGTAATAAATAATCCCCTGGCTAGCCGTGTTCGGGCTTTGAGGAAGGAGAGAAACCTGATGGCAGCAGCATCGGTGGTAAAGGTAATGATGCTTGATAGGGAGTCCAAGACCATTCTCAGCCTTTTAAAATTCGCAGTTAAGCCGGTTATTGCCTCAACTATTTTTGAGCTTAGTCCCGCTAAGTCAGTTGCAGCGGGAACATACATCACTGTTTTTGTGTCTTCCACATTGGGATTTACTGTTTGGGTGTAGGTATCAATTATTTTGTATGCAACTTTTTCCTCCCCGCCGTAGGAGATTAGGGACCAACCAAAATCTTCCATTTCACTGGATACATCTTCGGCAAAGTTATTCGTGGTAACATAAATTCCCGCCTCTCCCTTCTCGAGACCCCGATAAAAGAATTCCTTTGCTAGAACTTCTTTTCCGCAGAGTGGCTCACCCATAACTATGCACAGAGAACCCGGACGCAACCCATTATTTAGCAATTCATCTAGGCCCTGTATTCCTGTGGGTATTCTCTTTTCCTTTTCCCGCTCCGACAAGTAACGTCACTCCTTCCGAAAGCCCTTCCAATTATTTTTTGAGCCCCGTAACAAGATAATAATGGCTCTATTGACTAAAAATTTAATCTGGTTTGAGTTAGTGAACTTGAGTTTTGTAAAATAAATTTTGGTAATTATTTAAATATTTGTATAATATCTTTTCTGTGAGCTTCTATTTCTTTGAGTAGGCTTTCGATATCAGCCCTGTCATTAAGTAATACTACAAGAATCGTTTTGGGTCCTGCACCTAAGGCTAGCAGTTTCCCTCTCTCCACCTCTATTATTGCCCTCTTCATAAAGGACTTTAGCAGTGCTGCCACTGTTTCCGACGCACCAACGAGGGATGCAGCCATAGCCGCAAATTTTTGTCCATCGACATCCTGTGGAAGGCTACTAGTTATCAGCGTACCATTTCTGGTTATTACAGCAGCGCCCTCCACATCTGCAATGTTTTGTAAGCTGGACAAAACCCTATTCAACTCTTCTGTGTCACCCATTCTCAATTCTAATTCCTCCAAACAAAATGATGTCGAGGAGAATATCAATCACCAGAGTTAAGTTGTTTTTGGTCTTCGCACTGCAACCTATTACCGGAGTTCTTAAGGGGAGAGCCAACTTCTCCTGAACACTCAGCGGAGGTAAGGCTTCTTTGAGATCCTGTTTGTTTGCTGCTATTACGGAGGGTAAATTGTAGCCTCCGCACTTCTCAAAAAGAATTCTGGCTCTCTCGAAAGTTTTCACGTCACTGCTATCCACTATTAGAATTAATCCCATAGCTTCCCTAGCTATCGTTTCCACCAGGGGATCAAACTGTGGCTGACCAGGGGTTCCAAAGAATTCTATGTAGAACCCTCGATAATCCAATTTTGCATAGTCGAGAGCTACCGTGGTTCCCATACGATCTACGCTTATCGCTTCATCGGCTACCGCATGGAGGAAGGTTGTTTTTCCCGCGTGGTAGGCCCCGGTCACTACAATTTTTGGTATATATACTCGTAATCCCCCGGGAATTAGTATCCTTACTGGAATTTCAAAACCTGCATTATTAGTCCATGTCACCTTTTTTATGTAAAGGGATTCCCTAACGTAGAAGAGCTTTTTACTGGGTTTAATTTCGAAAACACCTTCAAAAAATTCGTTGATCTTGCCAACCTGTTCTGGCTGATAAGTCCATAGGGAAAAGAGTCCAATAACAATAGCTTCACGAAGATAACCAATCAGATTCAGAATCTCTTCTACCCCATTCCCATGCATGTCAATGAAGCTACTTATCGAGTCAAATATCACCACGGTTTTTGCAGATGATAACTGGGATAATTTTTCTCGGGTTTCCTCAGCATCGTAGGGATTTGTGACAAACTTTTCTTTACTGTCTATCCCACTGTATCCGCAGTAGGCATCCACCAAGATAAAGGATCCTTCTTTCTCAAAGGGGTCAGTTGCCCAACCCAGGGCTTTGGCCTTTTTTCTCACAGCGTCAGGAAACTTGTTGTTAACCACATACATTATTCGGTATCCACTGTCCAAACCTACTTTTGCGAAGTGCAGACCTATTATTGAGGGGTCTATTTCTGGCGCTACCATGAACACGATTTTTTTGTTTTCCGGAATTCCTCCAATTTTTTTGTCAAAAAAGGGAATGTTTGTTTTTAACATGGGCACAATATCTCCTAGTAGATCACGCTAATGCCATCATTGGTGATGGAAAGCCTCCTCCTACCCATATAATGAGCTGTGCCCCTCATCTTGAAAACCTCAATATACCTATTCCTTTTATCACCTTCAGCTTCCCAATATAGCACTATAACTCCATTTGCTAGATATTCCTCCACCCCAAAACGAGTGATAGCACTTGGATCATTCCCGGTCTCGGTTACAAATATGGAGGTACACTTGTTCTTACGCAGCATGCTAGAGATAATATTCAATTCCCTGCGAATCACACCAGTATTAGGATATTGTAAGAACAATACGGAGACAGAGTCAAGAACAACTCTCTTTATCCCCAACTCTCTCACAGCGGCTTCCAGAGTAACATACAAGCCATCAAGGTTGAAGGCCTCAGGATTTAAAGATAGAGCTCTATCACCCACAGTCATAAGTGTAAAATCTGCGATTAGTAGCTTCTTCTGCCTAATAAGTTCAGACAGGTTCCACCCAAAGTTTTTGCCATTGCGGAGCAAACTCTGCATAGTTTCCTCAAAGGTTACATATAATCCCGGTTCATCAAATTGGGAAGCTCCTCTGTACAAAAACTCCAGTGAGAAAATGGATTTCCCAGCACCAGAAATACCAGTCACTATGTAAGTTTCGCCCCGCAATAGGCCACCCTGGATCATCTCGTCGAATCCCTTAATGCCTGTGGGAGTCCTTTCACTCAACTCTTGTTCACCCTCAAAAATTTTTGCCCTTCTCCGAAGTTCCCCCAGTAGAGTATCACGGCGGGGGCTACCTCTCTCACCCATGATTGTTTTTACCTCCGCTTTTTGATGTCTTCTAAAATCTCTGTAAGCTCATCCACAGTGGGTACTCCAATAAATCTCCAATTCAAACCTACAAGATCCAGTGTGGGCGTCGTTAGTACTCCGTCTTTTAAGGCTCTCTCAGGATTTTTATCTAAATCTACCTCTTCAATCTCAAGGTCTAATTTCAGATTCTCCAAACTTTTCTTAATATTGTTTAAAACCTGGTTATATTTAGGTGTTCTTTGAGACTTGTAGAGTACCAGTTTATACTCTCCCGCCGTCACTTCTTACCACAACCTAAAACGAACCACATGTTTAATATAAGAATTATAAATTTCACTAATAAGGATTTAGGGGCCTAAATAGAAAAAGAATAGAAAACAAATAAGACTTTTTTAAACATTAAATAAAATAATTATCCAAACCCGCAAATGCTCCATTATGGTGAGAAAATTAAATTTTAAATGAAAAAATAGTACCCACATAAAAGAAATTCATAAAAATTTAAAAATGACTAGGTTTTTAGCTGTTGTGTTCAAAATAACAGATTATAAGACTCCAAAACTCGAAAAAGGGGGGCTATTTCACTCTTTTTGGCGAACTTTAACCGCCAAGGGAAAAGAACCTAAAGTAAGCTCCCTTTCAAAGAAAGGAAGCGTATAACGCCAGATCAGTCTTCGTCGTTAGCAAAATACATGCAAAAAATAAAAATTTAAGGTAAATTTAAAGATCTGAGAGTTATAAGCCACTCCTAAACGGCAACGCAAAATTCTTAGGACTCACAGAGTTAATCGTTTAATGCAGGTTTCTTCAAGGGTGGGCTTCCGTACTACTGACATTTTGGCTTGGGGACAAACAGTTTTAGCCATAGCTTCAACCATAGGGAAACAAGCTATATCGCATAAAATTTTATATTTCTTAAATGCCTCATGCATGGGACAGTTTAGATGATAAGCATCGTAGGAGTTTTCGCCAGTCTTTTCGAATTTCGCCTTCAATTTTGTTAAGTTACTAGCGATTTTCCAAGCATCTACAGCATCCTTAAGAGTGCTTCCCAACCCAAGCCTTTCTTTGAGCAGATTTCCCTGATTCTGACCTTGCTCCCTAAAAACGTCAGCAATCAGTTTTTCACCCTCTTTCTTGTAAGCCTTAATTATGGCAGCTGAGAGCGCAGCCACAGTGTCCATTAAAGATTCCTGTACAAGATTCGCCCTCATTCCACCCGGAACGAGGTTCCATAAAGCAAAAATTTTGCCAATCGACAAACAAAACCACCTCAAAAAACCAATATGTCCTTGAAATTAAGGGTCTATTAATATATATAACTTTTAGCCAAATCTAGGTGATGGACAAAACTTGTTCCAGAAGCCAACTACATCTCCATAAGAGAAAATTGTTTGATAAGAATCAAAACCTGTTAAAAATAGATGTAATTATAACAACCAAGTAGCACTGGTAATTAAACACAAAGCAAATTATCTTTAGAGGAAAGATATGGACTAGTCCTAGAAAAAGGTGCAAGTTTATTGTGTCAAAAGCTTTGGGTTAGAGGTGATCTTTTTGGATGAAAGCATAAGCGCCATGTTTGATCCAGAGTCTGTTGCCATAGTGGGTGCTTCTAACAATCCTTCAAAGTTGGGTAGCATAGCTTTGAACTTTCTCCTTCAAAGAGGGTTCCCAAAGGAACGCACTTTCCCCGTTAACCCCTCAGAGGACAGCGTTATGGGTCTAAAATGTTACCCCTCTGTGAGCGATATTCCCAGGACAGTGGATTTAGTATACATACTTACTCCCGCAACTACCGTTGAGAAAATAGTTGAAGATTGTGTTAATAAGAGTGTAAAATGCGCCATAATTGGATCCGCTGGCTTCGCAGAAGTGGGTAAAGTTGAGGAGCAAAAAACCCTTGTGAAAAAAGCGAGGAAAGGTGGACTGCGCATCTGCGGTCCCAACTCGCAGGGGGTTATTTCCACTCCCAATAATTTCTGTTTCTCTTTCTCCCCCACATTATTGATTCCCAATACTCCCATAAAGGGAGATGTGGGCCTAATTTCACACTCTGGAGCCGTTATGGGCAGCACCCTCACCCACATGTGGGACTTAGGGCTGGGGGTAAGTCGATGTGTTTCCACCGGGAATGAAGCAGATTTGGAGACAGCTGAGTTCCTAGACTTTATGGCTGAGGATCCATACACCAAAAACATTGTGCTCTATGTGGAAGCTATCAAAAACAAAGAACTGTTCCACCAAGCTGCGAAGAAGGCTAAAATGGCTGGAAAAGCAGTATTGGTTCTAAAGGCGGCATGGTCCAAAAAAGGAATGAATCTCACCCAACACCACACAGGTCTAACTCCACGCGCCAGAGAGGAGGACAACAAACTACTCAAAGATTCAAAAATCATTCCCTGCCAAGACTTAGAGGACCTTTACCATATGCCCATGGCGCTCTCCTGGCAACCCAAGCCTATAGACAACAGAATAGCGGTAATTGCAACTAGCGGCGCCGCCTGCACAATGGCTGCGGATCTATGTGAAGAATACAGGCTTGAAATACCCGAATTTAAAGAAGAAGTGAGAGGGAAGTTGAAAGGGATACTACCAGAATTCGCCCAAATTAAAAATCCTCTAGATGTCACCGGCCAAATAATATTAAACTTGGGAATGTTTAAACAATGCATAGAAACCCTCTGCGGAGAGGATTATCTAAACACCATACTACTCATCATAACAAGCGCTGTAGACGACCCTGCAGCTCTCCTCGCAGAAGACATAGTCAAAGTCTCACAAGAAGTAAAGAAATTCAATAAACCCCTAATGGTCTGTTGGCTAGCCTCAAGAATCCTCTCACAAAAAGCCCACAATTTACTCCTCGAAAATAAAATACCCACATACCCCACAATCAGAACCGCGGTGAAAACAATCAAAGAAATTTCAGACTGGAATAAAAATAGGTAAGGTTAGTGGATAAAAGCTTTGGAAAGATTTAAGTAAAAAATGCAATCTCTGGGATACGAGGTTGAATAAAATGAGTCAATTAGGAAAAACTTACGGCGAATTCCAAATAGGAGCCAAAGATAAATCCCCCGCCGTAACCATCACAGACGCACACATAATCCTTTTTGCATCCCTCTCCGGCGATTATAACCCACTCCACATTGATGAAGAATTTGCAAAAAAAACCCCATTCAAAACCAGAATAGCCCACGGACTGCTCTCAGTCAGCGTGCTATCTGGATACCTGGGACAACTGCTAAGTGGAACAGCGATAGCCTTCCTCGGTGCACACTACAAGTTCACCGCCCCCGTAAAAATTGGAGACACCATACATGCCGAAACAGAGATAATAAACAAGAAAGACGTAGCTAAGTATAACGGCGGAGTGGTCACCATCAAGATGCAAATTAAGAACCAGCGAGGCGAAGTTTGCGTAGACGGGGAAGCCTCAGCTATGGTGTCAAACACTAGATTATGGTAAATTCAAATCCCTTCATTTATTCAATTTACTCCAGTTTTCAAACAACATTTTTTATTAACTATATTTCGCATTTTCTGGAACTTTTTTCGAATAGCTTTATTAGGCATTCCAAATCATTGGAAGAGAAGTACCCTTTTAGGTGATTGTTTTGGACAAGTATCCTTGGTGGAATAAGACCCAATGTGAATTAGCAGACAAAATTGAAGATTTTGTAGATAGAAACATAGGAAGAGCCACTGAGGCCGCCTATAAGAAGGAGTTTCCCTACGACCTAATGGACAAAGTCTTAAAAGACGGTTGGCCTGCAACAATTATACCCGAAGAATACGGTGGAATGGGAAAAGAAGCGGGAGTCACTGGGTGCTGCATAGGAATGGAAGGAATAGCACGCCTTGGAGCTATCGCAACATCCTTCGCCACCACCATGTTTGGAGGATGCCATCAGACCGTACATTTCGGCAACGAGGAGCAAAAGGAGAAGTGGCTTCCCAAATTTGCTCGGGGAGAAATAATGGGCGCGGTTTGCATCACAGAACCGTTCATCGGTAGCGACGCGGCTGGTATTGAAACCACTGCGGTTAGGGATGGAGACGAATACATACTTAACGGTAAAAAGAGATTCATCACTAACGCCGGATTGGCGGATGTCTACATGGTTTACGCCAAAACTAGTGATAACCCCACAGATATTAAGGCCTACAAGCACCTAACGGGAATCTTGGTGGAAAAAGGTACACCCGGATTCACTGTAGAAAAAATTAATGAGTTAATCGGTTGGGATGGTGTCCGCAACGGCTATCTTAATTTTGACGACGCCCGTGTTCCTGCCTCAAACGTTTTAGCCGGTGAAGGAATGGGCTGGAACATTATGATCTCAGGGCTGAATTTTGAGAGGACACTGGGCGCCATAGCAGGCGTTTCCGCCATTAGAGAATGCATAAGATATGCAGCTTTCAGTATGGATAGAAGAGTCCAGTTCGGTCAACCCACAAGGGAATTCCAAGCTAACCAGTTAAAGGTAGCAGACATGATTGCAAACTGGAAAATACTCAGACTCCTCGCCTACTATATCGCATACCAGATAGACATTGGGGGAATGGCTCCACTCGGCCCATTTCTGGAATCCACCGCAGCAAAAATTTACATTACTGAGGCTATGAGGAAGGCCGCATTGGACTGTATCCAGATTATGGGTGGAGATGGTCTTACACGCTTCTACCCCATAGAGGCAATTTTGAGGGATGTCAAAATCCTCGAAATCGGCGCCGGCACCAACGAAGTACTGAGACTTCTCCTATACAGGCAAGGCTTAAGAATTCACGCAAGCGACTTCAAGGCTCCCTGGCGTGAAATGCACCCCGAACTCCAAATGCCAATCCCACACATGGAAGTAATCCCCCTACCCGAAGGCACAGAAGTTGACGAGAACACTGTACTCAATGTTTTAGCCGAATACTGGAGAATTAATCCCGGCCTTCATTTCAGCCGCGACCAGCTCTTGGCCCGTTTGAGAACTGATGAGGAAAAACTAGATGAAATTCTTATGTCACTGGAGGAAAAAGGACTCGCCAAGAACTACCGGGACAAAAGAGGCGTAATAGCCCTCACCAGAGCAACATACCAAGGACTTAAAAAGGCCAAACCCAATGAATACTACCAGTACTTCCCCAAGTGGGTGGACAGAAGCGAATTCTTCTAAGACAAAAATTCCAAAGCCACCCACCCTTCAAATTCACCAAATAACGGCTCAAACATCGACCCCACCTCAACAGGCAAATAGATGCTTTTGACCCCACTATAATGATTCTTTTATTTTCGGCACTTCCAATTCGGGGGCTATCTCGCAGCAGTTTTGTAAACTGAATATTAAGACCCAATTTTTTAGCCCCTTGGTCAAATTTTCAGGTGCGTGTTGAATTTTTTGGGGAAAAAACTTTATGGTGAATTTATCGCTTTATGGTGAAAAAATTGAAAATGGGAGTAGAAATTAGAAAGATTGATGCTCAGGACCGCCCCATTTTACCTGCGGACTGGTGAGAGGGGGAATAGGGGAAGGCCGAGAAATCTATATTATAAAGAGAAAGGGATACTTGAAAATAATCCCCAAGCGACACGTTAATCTCACCGAACATTTTGATTAGGTAGACCTGGGCGTGGAAGCTATCGGAAGCTGGAACGAATTCGGAAAAAAGTCTTATGAGTCAGGCACAAGAAATTCTTAGACGCAAATTTATTCATTTATGCATACTAAAAACCCAAAAGACAGTTAACCCAAACGGAAAAAAGGATGAAGGGACAGGCCAAAAGTATAATCAGCGATGTATCCCAAGGAAAATAAGAAGTGCTAACTACCGTTGTTTATCTGTCAGAAATAGTAAACATCCTCAAACATATTATGTCACTAGAACAATTAACTGGAACCATTCTAGGCTTATTCATGCTTCGCAACGTAAAAATAGTGGGAGTAAGCAAGGAAATACCTAGCCGCAACAGAAACAGCAGAAGAACTAAAACTTGAAGCAAACGACGTCCTAGCCATCGACGTCATAGAGACAAACAACATAAACAAAATATACTCATTCGACGAGGACTTCGACCGAGTACCAGAAATAACAAGACTCCCAAAACTATGAACAATACACAAAAAAATCAACACTTAAAGAAAAAAGGAGATGAGAGAATTCTTAGAATTTATTTTTTCTCCTTAGTCAGGTCCAGCAACTTAATGGTTTTGTGGCCCACAAAGGGAAGCTCACTCACCGACTCCACAATTGTGATATCTGAATCTGCCTTCAAATGCTCCTTTATCCTCCTCTTAACCTCAGCCACAAAGGCACCCATGTCCTTAATCCTCTCACGGTTCACAGCCATTTTCATCCTAAGCTCATCCATAGCCTCCTTAGAATACTTCAAAACAGTAAAGTACTCCGTAAACCCGGGAATGTCACCCAGAATGTTTTCAAGCTCTGAGGGAAACACCTTTCTACCCTTGATGTTTGCAGCAAAAGCTGCCCTACCAAGAAAATGCACTCTGCTATGGGTACGCCCACACTCACAAACATCCCTTTCAATGTAGCCTGTGTCCTCACTGCCCCACTTGAAAATGGGCGTAGCCTCAGCAAACAAGTTAGAAATTACAATCTCTCCACGCTCACCCTCCGGCAAAACCTCATGCGTCTCCTCATCCATAATATCCAAGAGAAACAGATCGTCACAACTATGAACACCCATATGGGAAGGACAATCCCCAAAATACCACAAAGGATCGGCAACACCGCCAAAATCAAAAATCCTCTCGGGGGGAATACCAGTCTCCGACTCCAAACGCTTCTTAATAGCCATAGTGACTATGTCCCCGTAGCCCGTATCGATTACTTTGGTGTCTTTTAGTATTTGTTTTAGGTCTTCTTTTAGTGTTTTTGCGGCTTCTATGATGGAGTATAGTGTTAATATGGGGGCGGCTAGTACTTCGGGTTTGAAGTATTTGATTGCTATTACGTGTTTTTGTGAGAGGTTGGGTAGGGGGTATCCTGTTTCTGTGATGCTGTGGAAGCCTAGTATGTCTCCTCCGGGGTAGGCTAGTTGAACGTATCCGTGCCATCTGAATCCTGTGGAGTATATTTTGGTTCCTGGTCGGTAGCCTCTGCTCCATTTTATGCGTACTTCTTGTTCTACTCCTTGTAGTTGGTCGTCGTAGGTGTATGCGAATACGCTGGGGACTCCGGTTGTTCCGGTTGAGGCGTTTATTATTCTTATTTTTTCGTAGGGTACTGCGAGTATTCCTCCGAAGGGGTCGCCGGTTTTAGCTCTGTCGGCTCTTAGGTCGTCTTTGTAGAGCATGGGTACTTTTTTGAAGTCGTCTAGGGTTTTGATGTCTTCTGGTGTTATGCCTGCTTCCTGGAAGCTTTTTTTGTAGTGTCGGGTGTTGTGGTAAGCGTAGTTTATTTGGTATTGGAGTTTTTTTAGTTGTATTTTTTGTAGTTCTTTTTGGGGCATGGTTTCTAGGGGTTTATTCCAATATTTGGTTTCTTCAATTATCTCCATCCTCTCATCCTCCTACATTATTATTCGGGCGTGGGTTCTTCCGCAGTTGCATTTTTCTGTTTCTATTTTGGCGGTTTTGTCTGTGATGTATCTGATTATGGGGGTGGCTTCTTCCCAGAGGTTGGTTATTGCTAGTTTTCCCTCTTCTCCGGGGGCTGTGGGTTGCCCGTTTTCCGTGTCTATTGTTTCGACTATGAATTCGTCTTCCCAGACGTGCATACCTTTGCATTCGGGGCATTCTGTGGCGTAGAAGTGGTTGTCTTGGAGGTCGAGCATTTTGACGTGTTTTCCGCCCCATTTTGCTTCAAATTCTTTGCGGTTTTGTTCGGTGAGGATGGGGGCAAGGGGGCGGACTCTGTGGACTACGACTTCGGGGTTGAATTCCTTTTTGGGACTTTCTCCCTGCTTTTCTAGTTCTCCCTGCATTAGTTGCGCGTTGTCCACTGTGGTTATGATGATTTGGGGTTTGAAGAATTTGGTGAGGCTTATTGCTCGGGGTATGTCGATTATGAATAGGGTGATTTCGATGGGTATGCTTGTGAAGGGGACTAGTGTTTGTACTCCCCTTCGGAACATGAAGTGGGCTTCTACGAATCGGGATATGATTTCCCACTGGCTTGCTTGTAGTTCTAGGGTGTATCCTCTTTTTAGGCCCAGCATTCTTAGGGTTCTGGTCATCTGGTCTACTAGTCTTTCTCGGTCATTATCGGTTAGGGCGGTGATAATTAGCGGCTCCTTGACCTGTGGTTCGGGCGGGTTTGATACCAGCATTAGCTTTTCTGTGGGTACGCAGAGTCTCCCTCCGTAAATGTCTTTGGAGGTTACTTCTCTCTCCATGTCCTCCCTATTTATGAGGGGTAGTTTTTTTAGGTCTTCCAGTTTTTTTATGTCTGAGGGTTTAATTCCGGCCTCGTCGAATTTCTTTTTGTGGAGGGCGGAGTTTTCATATACGTATTTCACCTGTCGCTTGAGCCTTTCTTCTTGTATTTTGGTAATTTCACTTCTAGGCATGGTTTCAATATTTGGTCTCCACATTTTCTCCTTCCTCTTATAACAGAAGTTTCTTTGAAATTATTAAATCCCTGTTCATATTATATAAAGCTTAGGTTTCAAAACCAAGTACACTGTATAAAGTGGGAGGAAGAGGAGAATGTTAACATTATAATATTTCTGGTTCCAGAATCCGAATTTTTATTTTACCATCAGCCGATTTTCTTTAGTGGAGAATATCGCGGTAAATTTGAAGGATATTATTTGGTCTGCTTAATAAGACTAGCAAAAATTATTAAATAGTGGTTAGTGGAAAAGATAGTTTAAAAGTGTTAATTGTTTTTCTCTTTAAATTGTGTGGAGGAATAAAGGTGGCGAAATTTTATTCTAAGGCAGAGACTATGTCTCGAGAAGAATTAAGGAAACTTCAGGAAAAAAAGGCTTTGGAAATGGTTCGTCACGCATATGAAAACTCGCCGTATTACCATAGAAAGTTTGATGAGGCAGGAATTAAACCTGGAGACATAAAAAATTTGGACGACTTTTTTAAGAAGGTGCCTTTTACATCCAAACATGAGCTGGTTAGTAGCCAGAGGGAGCATCCGCCATTTGGAGAGTTCCTAGCAGTTCCTAGAGAAAAGCTGCGCTTGGTATTTATATCTCCTGGGCCAATATTTGAGCCCTACACTGCAAAAGACCTCGAAAGTACGAGGAAAAACATGGCCAAGGGCTTGATAAGTGGAGGAGTGCAGGAGGGTGACATAATACAGATCACACTGTCATACCACTTTATGCCTGCGGGGCTATTTGCCCACATGGCTGCGGAGGAGACTGGTTTGTGTGTTATTCCTGCTGGTACTGGGGAAACCAGGATGCAGATAGATTTTATGAGGAAACTGGGCACTAAAATTTATGCGGGAACTCCCAGCTTTCTAGCTCGACTGGCGGAAGAAGCCCAGAAAATGGGCTTAGACCCAAAAAAGGACCTTAATTTGAGAATTGGAATTTGTGGAGCTGAGCCATTACCTCCAGACTTGAGAAAAAAGCTTCAGGATATTTTTGGCATAGAGTTGTTTGATGCGTATGGTGTGGCTGAGCTTGGTGTTATGACTAGGGAGTGCCAGTACCATAATGGTATGCACATAAATGAGGAAATGTATCTTCTAGAGATTGTCGACCCCAATACCCTTGAGAGGGTTGAACCGGGCGAAGAGGGAGAGATTGTTGCCACACCTTTTGAGAGAGACGCTTTGCCTCTACTAAGATATAGGACCGGCGACGCGTCAGTGTTAACGGAGGAAATCTGCAAGTGTGGACGGACTGAGGCGCGAATACTGGGTATTCGTGGTAGGGTAGATATGTTAACTAAAGTTAAGGGCGTGTTCATTCATCCCAAGCAGGCGCAAGATGTGGTGAGCCACTACCCAGAACTGGGAAGAATTCAAATAATTGTTGAGAGGCCGGGAGATTATGATGAAATGACAATTCTGGTGGAGGGCAAGGATCCCTCAAAGTTCGGCGAGTGGGAAAACAAATTGAAAGAAGAGTTTAGACAGGCTTTACGCATTAAGACCAATGTTAAGATGGTTAAGGTGGGAGAAATACCGGCTGACGCAAGAGTTCTAGAAGATCGGAGAAAGCATTATGCTAGATGATAAAAAAGATTTATTAGACAAATGCGAAGAAGGATAGGATAAATAGGTAGTAGTTAGAAGGGTGAGATGCAATGGTGAAGTTCTTCACGCTAGACTTCTTTAAGGGTCTTGCAAATGAGCTTAATAAGAATCCCGCGTTTCAGAGCAGTATGGCTGACTTTAAAGGTAGCATGATATTGAGGGCTGTGGACAAGAATCTGTCTGTTTACTTTGAAATAAACAATGGCAAGCTTGAAAACCTGAAAACCGCGGAAGCGGGTGACAAGGCGGACTATATTCTTGAGGGCTCCTATGATACCTGGGTGAGGATTGGTAAAGCGGAATTAATGGCGAGAGAAGCGATAATGTCGGGAGCCATTAAGCTTGAAGGAAGCTTTATGACTCTGGTAAGCTATGCTGATGGCTTCGGCGTCCTTTTGGGAACTATGGCTCAAGCCCCCAAGGAGTTTTAATAAGTATTCGCGGGAATTTTTTAACCAATCCCTTTCTTTTTTTACTGTTTTATCCTCAAAAATTTATTTTATCTTCCTTCACCATTTTTTTAGTCTTTTTCCTATTTTTGGAAAGATTAACATTGTGCTGTAGAGTGTAGGTTATCCTGCTTTTATTTTTCGAGTTTTAAGTGCTTTGGTTGCGTTTTTATATTTTGTGGGGGGAATATTTTTTTGTGGTTTTTTACATAATTTATATCTAGGAAGTGCAAACTGAGTGGTGACTGCAGTTTTTTGTGAGCTTTCCCTCTTTTGCTTTTCCTGGTGGTTTCTATGAAGAGGCACGCCGAAGAGTTGAAAGGTTGGCTTACAAAGTGGTATGGTGTCCGTATTGGGAACGTTACTGGCTATGTTTTTGTTAATACGGATGAGTTGCCAGAGTTTCTCCAGGTTTTGGAAAGTGATCCAGGTAAAGCCCATAGTTTATGTGTGTTTAGGGGTCCTCTACTTGATCCTTTGAATTCTTTTCCAGTGGTCAAGCTTTTGAACCTGCTTAGGGGTGAGGTGGTTTCGTCTCTAATTGATAAGGTGGGACTATCCTGTATCCTTATTTTGAGTTTTGATGGGGAGAAGCTCTGCTGTGTTTGCGACGGTAGGGAGAAGTGGGCCTGTGTTTTTAGAACTAGGGAGAAAGACACCAAAAATCTTCTTGCCCACATATTTGCAATTTTGGGCTTTGAGGAGCGTTCCTACAGATATACAGGTCTAAGTATTTATAGGGAGGGGTTCTCGGGCTGGTTGGAGAGGAACGCAGAGAGTGGACTATTAGACTATACTTGGGTTAGAAACGAGTTGGAGAAGGGACAACACTCGTCCCGCGAGTCTCTCCTGCTGGTAAAGTCTATTCAGAACTGGTTTGAGGATAAAACGTTTTCTTCCTGTGTTTTTACTTTGTGGTTTAGAAGTGGTAAGGTGGGAGTTTGGGGTTTAAACCATGGGAATAAGATAACCTGCGTGTTTTCTGCTAGTGGTGAAGAGTCAAGTAACAGGGAGCTTTCAGAGATTTTGGGAGAAGTATACGATGCTTATCTCAGCGGAATTGAATCGAAAAGAGAAGCTGTAAAGGAGCCACTAATCAGGGTGAAGACTGTGGATCAGGAAATTATTCGGGGTGGAACCGTTCCTGGCTTAGATGAGGGGAGGGTGGAAAAAGAAAAGAGGGTTTTTGTCGAATCTGAAGCAGAAAATATTGGGGAGGAAACAGTTGTGAGCCGCGAAGACGCTAGACCATTTAATCTTTTCGGCAAAAGATTGATGGAGATGGAGGAGAGGGTCAGAAACCTAGAGAGGGAGGTAAGTCGGATTAGGGTTTTTGAAGGCAAGATTGGAAACATAGATGCAAGATTGTCTAGTTTGGGTAAAGTGGAGGGATTGGAGGAAGCTGTTAAATTACTGGATGCAAAGGCGTCCCTAATTGAGAAAATGGTGGAGGAAATCAGAGTGGGTATTAATGTTCTGAATGAACAACTGGGGGAGTTTAAGAAACGTGAGGTGGAGATTCGTAGATTGATTAACGAGTTTCGTGGAAGCAAGTAGGTGACAGGTGTTGGAAACCCAAAATGAAACAGGGAAAATTACTAGCAGGTTTGAACGAGCAACCGAGGAATTCTTGGAATTGTTAAAGAGGTATAGGGTTGCACTAGACGAGGCAGTTTCCCTGATTACAAGCTATAAAACTGAAGTTTTCCCGGTTATAGAAAAGGCAGTAAATAGGATCTTAGTCACGGAAGAGTTGGAAAGTTTCAAGAATTATGGAAGAATAAGTGCTGTCTCCGAAACAAAAAATGTGGGGATTCCCTTTGCAGTTTGCTCCACCTCTTACGGAGAGGATGACAAATTGTTAGACATTGTGCAGAAGATTTACCAGGAATTTGAAGATATGAGTAAGCCTTTCTCATATTTTTTCTTCTCAGACCCTGAAGGTAGATTGGAAGTAAGCGAGAACATAGCAAGAATTGTTCAACTGCTATTTGTAGATAAGCTTAGCAACTCTAACGGTAAAGGGGGAATCATAGTTAATTTGAAAACGCTTCCCGTATTACCCCCCGGTGGAAGTAAAATTTTTGTTGATAAAAATATTCGGAGAGATCCTCACAATATCGTGGGTAAACTTAAGGGGTTGCTTGATGAAAGTTACGAGATAATAGACGATGAGAAAGTTTTTGGTGGGGGTAGTCTCACCTACTGTTTAAAAGTGATAGCTGAATCAGCGAATATTGATGTTTCCATTCTG
>JAHAWU010000222.1 GCA_018383815.1 Candidatus Jordarchaeia archaeon
CTTGACTATTACGAGGTGTGGGACAAGCTACTCAGAAGCGATGCACATGATTGGTGACTCTAGGTTAACTGTGCCCAAGTTTATGGCAAAAATTTTAAAAATGAGTGTAAGTAGAAGGCCTACTTTCGAAAAGGGAGTAGACTCCTAATTTTAAATATTTATATGAGGTACAAACTTTACCCAAGTTAAAACTAATCAGAGAAGTTGGGAAAAAATCCACACGGCCAAATAACAAAATATACACATCTCACCTTGCATTTGAATGTCTGAATCAAAAAAATTATAATTGTAAAAATGCTAGATATAAACAAACATAGAGAGGTAAGTGCAAGTGCAGGGAGCCAATTCCGACAGATTTATAATAACCGAGGTCAAGGTGATAGGCACTTGGGATTGGACTAGGAGTGCAAAGTGTATCGTGTGTAATTTAAAAGTGAAAGAGGAAGAAAGGGTAGTTTATTGTCCTTTTTGCGGGCTCCCAGCACATCGCGACCATCTTTTGGAGTGGTTGAAGATAAAGGGCTTCTGCCCTAATTGTGGAAAACCACTAAACATTAGAGAAGTTAGAAAATGGTGAGAACAAAATGATAGTGAAGATAGTTTCTGCAATCGGTGGCGAAGTTTTAGAGTTTGACGTAAGTGAAGACACCGAAATAGAGACTCTAAAGTCTCAGGTAGCTAAGAAAAAAAGAGTTCCCGCTTCCACTCTAATCTTAGTATATAGAGGGCAACAACTTGAAGATGGTACAACATTAGGAAAAGCCGGCGTCCAACCCTATGATAAACTATACCTAGTTACACGCACAGAGGGAGGATAACCCCACAAAAAGCCTCAACATTTATAAAGTCGCTACTTTTAACTCACTAGACCGTGTTTGTCTCCCCCCAAATATATTTTTAAACCTCCAATCCAAAATAGATACTGTATAAGTTAACTCTTCCCCTTGGGAGACAGTACCTGCTTAAAAAGGCAAGTGTATCGGTGGGATCAAGATACTATCAGACGAGGAATATGAGTCAAGACTAGTACAAGAAGCTAAAATAATGGAAGAAGAGGAACCATCCTTTCATCCAGTTGATGGCGACCTAAGAAGGTGGGCTGGATTTATTATAGGCACGGGAATATATGATGGAGGAGTATTTGAGATAGAGATAATACTTCCAAGAAAATTCCCCTACGAACCTCCAAAAGTAATTTGGAAAACGAACATTTGGCATCCCAACATATTTCAAAAAAATGTGTGTGTAAATATTCTTGGCAAGGACTGGCTACCCACCATGAGCATGGCAGGCGTTGTAGAGACTTTAAGGAATCTTCTTAATTACCCAAATCCTAACTCTCCCCTCAACACGGAAGCAGCCAGACAAATGAATAGGAATCTAGAAGAATTCAGTAAGACCGCAAAAGAATACGTTAAAAAGTATGCTACTTGGGACCGCCTCAAAAAGTAATCCTTTTTTACCGCCGTACCTTACTTTTTGTGAGGAATTAACCTTGGAAAAAGTTGAAGGTAGGTATCATAGGCAGGAAATACTTGAAGGGTGGAATCAGGGGAAAATACAGAAATCAACAGTACTCATAGCAGGAGTTGGCGCATTAGGTTCGATGGTTGCAGTTTTCCTATCATTAATGGGTATAGGAAAATTAATACTAGTAGATATGGATACAATTGAATTATCTAATCTCAACCGCCAGCTTTTATTTACTGAAAAAGATATTGGCGAATTTAAAGCCAGAATAGCCGCCCAAAAACTTAGAGAAATTAATCCGAATATCCACATTGTAGATCTGAGTAAAAATTTGACTGAAGTTCCCCGTAAATATTTTGAGGAAAGTGACGCAATTGTAGAAGGACTTGATACCTTCGAGGCTAGACGTTGGCTGAACTCATTATGTGTTGGTTTAAAAAAACCTTTAGTACATGGGGGGATGTATGGATGGTACGGCAACGTTCAGGTCATAATACCCTACCGGACCCCCTGCCTTGAATGTCAACCTCTTCTCCCGCGTGAAAGATTCCAAAAATCGTGTACACCCCCGGGGAAGAAGAGGGAAAATGTCGAGCCTCCAAAGTTTCCAGGAGTTTCAACAATTAGCGCTGTCCTCGGTGGCATTCAAGCGCAAGAAACCATCAAAATATTACTGGATTTACCTACGCTAATTGACAATTATCTATTTTATGATGGGTTAAGCCAAAGCTTCACCACAATCAAACTCGAAAGGAACCCTAAATGTATCATCTGTAGTGACGAATACAGATTGGAAGGGATAGAATATGCAATTGACAAAAAAGAAACTATTCGAGAACTAAAAGACCGCCTTACTGCAACTTTAGGATTAGTTGCTCCTATTAGGGTTATCCACAAAACTAGGTTTGTTGAAGACGATACAAAAATTGAAGATATGGACCTTGCCTCGGGCGACTTACTTTTCGTATACGACAAATCTCTGGGAAAACCTCTGAAACTAAGAGCCAAGATATCATAGTTTCCATAGAGCCGAAAAATCAAGTCATAACCGAGAGTCATACAAAGTAAAAGTTAATCCTCATTAAGATCTTAAAAAGATTAAAAACCCACATTCCGCACCCCCTTTAACATAAATATATTTTTTCATAGACTGTTCCCAGAAGTGCGAGAACCTTCCGGTGAACCTCCCTGAGGTTAAGCACCGCAATAATCCTCTCCTCTCCCCCATCCCCCACTTCCAGATACTGTTGAAAAAGTTCTCTGTTTTTGTGGGGGGAGTAGTTAGGCTGAGGGGCGAAGGGTTGGTGTTTGGGAATGTGTGGGGGGTATTCTCCCAGTCTGTGTGATCTTCAGTCCTGCGGCTACCCTCCTCTTTATGTTTATGGCGGTGGCTGTGAGGAGTTGCTGGGATTCCACCTTGCTTAGACCACGGTACCGTGCTTTCCCTGCCCCGTGCCTCTTTGCTTCGGAGATGGTTCCCTCAATTGGGCAGCGTCGCTTGAGCCTCTTCTGGTACTTTACGTCCTTCTCCTTCTCCCGGTACTCATCTATTATGGGGGAGAGCACCACCTGAACCTTGAGGATTCTTCCCTCCCTAGATTTTGTGCACAAGCCGTAGTTTGGACAGTCCAGGCACTGCTTCCCAAAGTGGAAGGATGCAACCTCGTCAAGTCCCTCCCCCCACCTCTCAACTCTGGCGCTCCTCCTCCCTGCAGGGCAGATGGCCAGCTCCCTCTTGACATCCACTTTAAAATCCTTTCTCTGGAAGCCCTCCCTCCCGCTGGTGTCGGGCATAACACGCCCCACGATCTCAATCCCCTCCCTTCGGCAAAGCATTATCTCCCTGGCACTCATGTAACCCATATCCACTGTGCACTCCCTTGCACCGATTTTCTTCTTTGCGTCCTTGGCTATCTCATAAAGAGCTTCGTGGTCTGGTCTGTCGGCGGTGTTAACCCGGCAGGTGACTATGAATGGCGTCTCATTCTTCCCGGGGATGGTTTCGCAGATGTGGGCCTGGTATCCGGGGTTTGTCTTCTCCCCCCTCTTTCCAATCCTGGCGTCCGGGTCGTGGGGGCTAACCATTTTTCTCTTTATCTTATCCACAACCTCCACCTCTCCTCCCTTCTTTATGTGGTATACC
>JAHAWU010000084.1 GCA_018383815.1 Candidatus Jordarchaeia archaeon
TTGAAGGTGGTGGTTGTGGGGGAGGGTGTAGGTCTTCATCACAACTTTTCGCCTTTGTGGCTCCTCTTTTTTGGGTTTTTGGCTAGTTTCTCCCTATTTTTTGGGTTTTTGACTATTTAAGTTCACTTATTTTGAAACTGTTACAAACGGCTTTTCTATACACATTTCACTCCTAAAAATTCTCCTAGTTCATTGAAATGGTCTAACCACCTTTTCGCGTTTGGGTCAGCTTCAGCTTTTTTCTGCATTGGACTGCATAGCTTTTTTCCTACTGAGTAATATATGTTTTGGGCCTGCCATAGGTTCAGTTCTAGAGGAAATGCGTTTAAAATATTAAGGGTTTTCACTATGGTTTCTAGCAGAGAGTCATCCTGTGGTGCCTTTGCGAGTCTTTTCATGAGTTTATTAATTTTCTGGCTTGCCACAAATCCTATGTCGGTTTTGTCCGGTTCTATTGATTTCTTCTTCATTTCTGAAACCAATTTTTGCAACTCCTCAATGTTGGAGTCCTCATCCTCCAGAGATTTGCGCAGAGCGTTATTTAATGTGAGCTCAGTAACTGCAGCCAGAGTTTGGGGCGGTGAAATTCCCATCTCGTTTAGGGTTTGGAGGATGGGGTAATTGTTTTTGTATATTTGCAGAAATAGGTTTTCTATCCTTTTTTGTATGGGTTCAAGCATCTTGTTCAAAATTTTTATCTGTTCGTCTCTGAAAAGATGAGATAGGGAATAAACCTGTTTTTCAAAATATTTATTTATTAGTTCGGCGACCTTGGAGAAGTCACTCTTTAGGAAAGCCTTTTTGGTCTCTTTATACATTTGGGAGAAAGACTTGCGATCCATGAATTCACGGACTCCAACTATCAGGTTTTGGTCTCCGAAATGTAAAACTGCGAAACTCACCACACTCTCTTCCCAAGTAATATCGGAGCGCAGATGTACTCTCCCCACGGCGAATTTTTTATTTTCCGCCTCCAGACTCTCATATTCTTCGTTCTTGGCGGTGTAGCAGTATATCTTTTGGGTTTCCTGATACTCTCCAAAAATAGAGGACATAGCATAATGTGCTCCCACTCTGAGCAAATCTGTGATGGAGGGTCTCACAAATAAGTCGTATACGCGGGCTCCGTTTTGATACTCGGGAATGTTGCTCGGTGCCTTTTCAAGTATTTTGAGATAGTCGGGTTCCAGATCCACACCGCACAGTTCCTTGGCAAGCTGCATAGCGCGGGCAGCATACCTCATAACTTGGATAGATTCAATGCCTGAAATTTCATCAAAGAACCAACCGCAGCTCGTATACATAAGCAGGGAGTTTCGCTGCATTTCTAAAAGTTTAAGAACTTTTATCTTTTCTTCTTTTGATAGTTGCCTTTTGCTATGTTTGGAAAAGAACCTCTCCACGTTCTCAACTGACCGGTTGAGGATAACTTCAATGTAATCGTCCCTAGCCTTCCAAGGATCTTGGAAATATTGGGCCATTTCCCTATCGTAAATGAAGTTGACTCTCTCACCTAGCCACTCCATGGCTTTGCGTAGGTGTATTCTCCATTCTTGTTTAAGTTCTGGTTCCGCCCCCATTCTGCATCCGCAATCGCTTCTCCACCTCTCAACACCGTGAAAACAGCTCCAGGATGTGTTCTCAATAATTTCCACTTCATATGTGGGGGGATTCTTTTCCAGGTATTCGCCGTATATTGTAATTTGCGCAAGATTTCTGGATTCTATGTAGTGAAGGCAATAGGCGAGAGCCATATCGCCAAATTTAAGGTGGTGACCATAAGTTTCTCCATCAGTGGCAATGTGTACAATTTGGGGCTGTCTCTGAGCGTGGGAAAAGCTCCTAATAATTTTTAACGCAAAATTCTCCCCATTTTTCAAAAGGTCGCCGAAGGCAACATCGAGGGACACCGACTGGTCGTAGAAGAAGATACATATAGATCTTCCCGAGGGAAGCCTGCACAGGTAGGGCATCTTGGGATTAATATTTCCACCAAAAACATTATTCCATTTTTCTTCTCCGATTTTTCTAACCCGACTGGCTTGGTGAGGTGCTAGGATAGTGAATTTTATGCCATATTCCGCCAATATGTCCAGTGTCTCAAGGTCTACAGCAGTTTCGGGAAGCCACATACCTTCGGGTTTTCTACCAAAACGGTGTTCAAAATCCCTTATTCCCCAAACCACCTGGGTACGCTTATCTCTGCTATTGGCAAGGGGCATTATCATGTGATTATAAACCTGAGCAATGGCAGGCCCATGACCCGAATATTTCTTCTGGCATTCCTTATCAGTTTCAATAATTGCCTGGTACACCTCAGGTGCGTGCTTCTCCAACCATAAAAGTAGTGTTGGGCCAAAGTCAAAACTAATTTTTGAATAATTGTTCACAATCTCGATAATCTTCCTCTCGCTGTTAAGAATGCGGGAAGCGGTGTTGGGAGCATAACACTCAGCAGTTATTTTTTCGTTCCAATCATGGTAAGGGTAAGCTCCCTCTTGCAATTCAACCTCTTCCAGCCAAGGGTTCTCCCTAGGCGGCTGATAAAAGTGACCGTGAATACAAACATAATAACTCATACAATTGCCTCCATACTCAACGCTTGGCTTTTAGACCGTTTCATAAATTGGTTTCCATTTCTCCTCGCCGAAACCTTTAGGCCTCACAAATATTCCGGCACGTCATCAATTCCTCAACCAGAGACTTTCGTTACCCTTTTTAGGACTTCCATTTAAGGAAGAGGACCCCTAGGGGTGGGAGAGTAAGGGATATGGAATAGGGTCTATAGTTCCAGGGAATCTTTTTGGCCTTGGCTTTGGCTTTTTTGACTAGTCCGCTTCCTCCATATTTTTTGTCATCGCTGTTTAACACTAATTTCCAAGTTCCGTCTACTGGAACCCCAACCCTATAATTGTATCGTGGAACCGAGGTAAAGTTACAGATCACAAGCAGGATATCCTTAGTGGTTCTGCCTTTTCTTATGAAGCTGATTACACTCTGTTCCCAGTCAGCGAGATTTATCCATTCAAAGCCTTCCTTTTCAAAATCGACTTCGTACAGAACAGGTTCCCTAACGTAAAATGAGTTTAAATCTTTCACCCACTGCTGAAGACCCTTGTGCGGTGGATACTGAAGAAGATGCCAATCTATACTTGAATCATGATTCCATTCTCTCCATTGTCCAAACTCTCCACCCATAAATAGAAGCTTTTTTCCCGGATGAGCATACATGTAACCAAATAGTAGGCGGAGGTTTGCAAATTTCTGCCACTCATCCCCCGGCATCTTGCCCAGAAGAGAGCCCTTACCATAAACCACCTCATCATGAGAGAGGGGAAGTATAAAGTTCTCGGAAAACGCATACCATAAGCTAAACGTTAGGGTGTTGTGGTAATATTTTCTGTGAAGGGGATCCTTAGACATATATTCAAGGGTGTCATGCATCCAACCCATGTTCCACTTCATACCGAAGCCCAAGCCTCCCATGTAGGTGGGTCTTGAAACTTGGGGCCAGGCGGTGGACTCCTCAGCTATGGTTTGGACATCGGGAAAATTTCCGTAAACTACCTCATTCATTCTGCGTATGAAACTAATTGCTTCAAGGTTTTCTTTGCCACCAAACTGGTTAGGAATCCACTCGCCATTCTTTCGGGAATAGTCAAGGTAAAGCATGGATGCCACTGCATCCACCCTGATTCCGTCGGCATGATACTTTGACAGCCAGAATAGAATGCTACTAATGAGAAAGGCGGGAACTTCGTTCCGAGCATAGTTAAATATGAAGCTGTTCCAATCTGGGTGGAAGCCCCTCCTTGGATCTTCATATTCGTAGAGGTGGGTGCCATCAAAAAAGCCCAGACCGTGCTCGTCGGTTGGGAAGTGTGAGGGAACCCAGTCTAAGATAACTCCTATATCATTCTGGTGAAGACAGTCAATAAGATACATAAAGTCCTGGGGGGTGCCATATCTGCTTGTAGGAGCGAAGTATCCTGTTATCTGGTAACCCCAAGAACCGTAGAAGGGATGCTCCATCACTGGCAAGAATTCCACATGTGTGAACCCCATATCTTTCACATAGTCCACCAGATACCTGGACATTTCCCTGTATGTTAGAAACCTATTATTATCTTCGGGGATCCTTCGCCAGGATCCTAAGTGAACTTCATAAACTGCTATTGGGGCATTAAGTGAATTGTGCTTGTAACGTTTGCTCATCCACTCTGCATCATTCCACTCGTATTCTAAGTCCCAAACAATGGAAGCGGTTTTGGGGGGGGCTTCCCAGTAAAAGGCGAATGGGTCTCCCTTATCCACTTTATATTTGTTGAACTTAGATTCAACATGGTACTTGTATCTGGTTCCCTTGACGACACCGGGGATGAAGCCCTCAAAGATGCCTGAACCATCCCATCTCACCCCCAAAGGAGAATCCTCTGGATCCCATCCGTTGAAGTCACCGATTACAGAAACATGTTGTGCGTTGGGGGCCCAGACTGCAAAGTAGGTTCCACTAACCTCATTCGTGTTTATGATGTGGGAACCCAGTTTTTCGTAGAGTCGGTAGTGAGTTCCCTCCTTAAAGAAGTAGGTATCGTGGTCTGTGATGAGTCCCACATCGTACCTTACTTTTTCTGTTTTTTGTCTTCGTTTTCGCCTTGGAATTTTGAGGCCTCCTTTTTAACTTGATGCTGAGATGCTTTGCAAGATGTTTTTTATTCCCCTAATGGGGATAATTGCCCAGTCGGGTCGATTTTCAAGTTCATAGCTCAGTTCGTAAAATGCTTTTTCCAGAAGGAAGGCTTCGAGTAATACTTGGAACTCCTCCTTATCCGTTGGCACAATGGGAGCCTTCCCCACAGTATTGAGGTAGGAACGCAGGAAAACGCCGTTTACATAATAGCACCATGGTTTAATCCAGGGTTCAAGTAGAGTAATGTCCTCAGTTCTGAGTGAGGCGTGCTGCTGAAGAGCTCTGAGAGCCACATATTCAAATGATCGCAGTATTGCTGCAATGTCCCGTAGGGGGGAGCGTTTCAATCTTCTTTCGCTTAGTGCTCGTGCAGATTCGCCCTCAAAATCAATAATAACAAAGTCCTTTCCAGTATATAGTATGTGTTCTAGGTGGTAGTTTCCATGAATGCGTATTTTCATTGTTGATATCTTTTTCCGTAAAATTTTTTGCATACAGTTCAAAACCTCATTCTCAGAAGCTATTACTCTAAGGGCTTCTTCTTGCACTTTTTCCGGGAGTTTCTTAAGATTTCTAGTTAATGATAGCGTTACTCTTCGGACCAGGCTCCTCATGGATTGGTAAATTGCTCTCTGGTAAAGTGTGGAAAAGGGTTCTGGTGTGAATTCTGGGTTTTCTGTTTCTTGGCTGAGCGCTAAGTGTAGCTCTCCTGTTCTCTTTCCTAGCAGGCTAACCATTTCTAAGTAAGCTCCACCAATTAACTCTTGGAACAGCGGTGGTATCTCTGAAAAATTTATTGCTGGTAAAAGATTTTGCGGGATTTCTGGTGTTTTCTCCTTTTTAGACAAAACTCTTTCAAAATATTGGCCAACTGCGTCGAAGCTGTATTTCCAAGCGTTACCCTGATTGGGAACATATCCCTCAAGTAACCCTAATATGAAAGGAGTTCCGTCCTGTGACAGGTACTGGACTACACCTGCAAATGGAGGGATGTGGGGAAACCTACCTTGACTGGATAGGAATTTTATTATTTCGTGGTCTGGATTTTCTCCCTCGTCCAACTTGCGATACATTTTCAGAAAGAACACATTTTCATAGGTAATACCCGTGTTTTCATGTTCCCCCTTAATAATCTGAGACTTTAGAGAAGCACCCTTACCTCTCAGCAAATTCCAAAATTTTTGACTCCGAAGGGCTGTAAGTCCACCCCCGTTTCCCTTTATTTTTCTTCTTTGTGAGAACATTGAGAGTAAAAATTGGCGAAGGCTCTCATCGTAATACGCGTCATAGATAACCCCCTCTTCCTCATCTACAAGAAGATTCGCTATCACGCACTGTGGGAATTCCTCCACTAATTTTTTAGCTTTATTCTTGGAAGCGAAAGATATGGGTAACTGGTACTTTTCTGAGACTCCTTCTGAATATTTCACTTCAAAAAGGAGCAAGTGTGCAAGGGCTACTTTATCGGGAACGGGGATATCACTTATGACAGAGATTTCCTGTATCGTTAGGGATTTTCCGATAAACCAGGTGCAGTGCCTCAAATAGTTGGGCAGAACCTCTTCCTCCAGCTTTCCCCTCATTCTGTCTCGCAGAACATTTTCCCAACTTGTCTTCACAATTAGTTGGGGTAAAACTTTTTCTCTAGTGGCCCTCTTGAGCTTCTCTTCCTCTCTTAGGAAAAACCAGTAATAGCCATAAGGTCCCAGCGTCAGTACATATTGATGACCCTTGATGGTGGGGAACCTATTTTTGCTGAAAACTTCTTCCGGAACAAATCCCACATATTTTGAGAGGTCCAACTCCACTACTTGTGAAAACCTTGACAGATTCGCAATTACTAGTATGGCTTCATCCTGATACTTGCGGATGAATGCTAGGATTTTTGAATTTTCGGGATAGAGGAATTCGATACTCCCCCGGCCAAAGGCTTTGAAGCGTTTACGCGTCGCAATTAAGCGTCTCATCCACCAGAGCAGTGAGTTAAAATTTTTCTCCTGATTTTCCACATTTACTGCTTCATAGTGATACTCGGGATCAATAATTACCGGAAGATATAGCTTCTGAGGATTGGCCTTAGAGAAGCCCGCGTTTCTGTCTGGGCTCCACTGCATTGGTGTGCGAACCCCGTTTCGGTCGCCGAGATAATAGTTGTCCCCCATGCCAATTTCGTCACCATAGTAAATGACTGGCGTGCCTGGAAGAGAGAGGAGTAATACGTTCATTAGTTCTATTTTTCTTCGGTCGTTTTCAAGTAGGGGTGCCAAGCGGCGGCGGATTCCTAGGTTTATCCTTGCTTTGGGATCCTTAGCGTAGATGCGGTACATGTAGTCGCGTTCTTCGTCTGTGACCATTTCTAGGGTTAATTCGTCGTGGTTCCGCAGAAAAAGAGCCCATTGGCAAGACTCGGGAATAGTTGGGGTCTGCTCCATAATATCAATTATTGGGAAGCGGTCTTCCATTTGAACCGCCATAAAGATTCTGGGCATCAGTGGGAAATGGAAGGCCATGTGGCACCTATTACCCTTACCAAAATAGGCTACGGCGTCCTCCGGCCACTGGTTAGCCTCCGCCAGCAGCATACGATTCTTAAACTTGCTATCAACGTGGGATCTTAATTTTTCCAAGAATTCATAAGTTTCTGGAAGATTCTCACAGTTAGTGCCTTCACGTTCATACAGGTATGGGACGGCGTCTAATCTTAGGCCATCCACACCCATTTCCAACCAATAATCAATTACCCTAAACATAGCCTCATGCACCATAGGGTTATCATAGTTCAGGTCTGGTTGGTGGGAGTAGAAGCGGTGCCAGTAGTAAGCCTTAGCTATGGGGTCCCATGCCCAGTTGGAAGTTTCAAAGTCCTTAAAGATTATTCTTGCTTCCTTGTATTTTTCAGGTGTGTCGCTCCATAAGTAGAAGTTTCTCCATTTGGAGCCTGGCTTGGCTTTTCTTGCTCTTTGAAACCAGAGGTTCTGGTCCGATGTGTGGTTTAAAACTAGTTCTATTATGACGCGGAGGCCGCGTTTATGAGCCTCTCTTAGGAACTCCCTAAAATCGTTTAGTGTACCATAATAGGGGTGGACACCGAAATAGTCTGCAATGTCGTATCCATCATCCTTTAGAGGGGAGGGAAAAAAGGGCAGGAGCCATATGGCGGTGACTCCCAAGCTTTGGAGATAGTCCAGCTTTTTTATGAGCCCCTGAAAGTCCCCTATTCCGTCATTGCTACTATCATAAAATGCCTTAACATGAACCTCATAAATAATGGCGTCCTTGTACCAAAGAGGCTCCTCTTCCAAATAGGCTTCGCAACTATTCATAAGTAACCTTCCCAACCACCATAAAAACACTATAATTGAACCAATCTTTCAATTTTTTGGAATTTTTTAAAATTTTAAAAACTTTATCAAAACTTAAATAAGCTTCAAAGTCTAAAATCCTACAAATGAATACTCCTATAAAAAGGGTATCCTACCAAAAATATTTAGAGGTATGCTAATAAAAGCATTGATTTTTAAATCCATATTTCGCAGATTCTGCGGGACTATTTGGATAATTATTTTCCTCTTGAGGTATTTCGGCGATATTGTTGCGGTTTTCAACTGCTAGGCATGTTATTCCCTCAAAAATCTTAAGTGAATGAGGGAAGGCTCCGCAACCCCAATAAAGGATCCTCAAATCCGCGAAAAATGAGGTTAAAATATACTATCCTATGGGTTAAATTTAAAATAGCAGAAAGCGCAATACAAACCCTTAAAGCTGGAGCCTTCGAATAAGTTAAGTAAACTAGATGGGAAAAGCCTTAATTCCAAGTAAATACACTAATCCCCTATAGAAAAAGTGACGGGGTTATAGGTCTATTATAAAACTATTAAGTTAACTGTTTATATGAATGTTTGAGTAAAACGAAAAATTCGTGTACTCCCTGAGGTATCAAAACAGAAAAGAGGCCTGACCTTAAAATTGAGCGAATGCTTACCCTACACTATCGGAAAACAAAACATTGCCTTTTTTAGCATGGAAATTGGATTAGACGGCGGGATTCCCACATACAGTGGTGGCCTGGGAATACTTGCCGGCGACACCGTAAGGTCAAGTGCAGATTTAAAGCTCCCACTAGTTGCAGTGACACTAGTCAGTAGAAAAGGCTACTTTAGGCAAGAATTAACCAGCGATGGGTGGCAGATAGAGCATCCCGACGAGTGGGACCCCTCCAAATTTATGACGCCTCTCCCAGCAGAAGTCAAGGTACAAATACAAAGAAGGGACGTAAAGGTTAAAGCGTGGCTTTACGAGGTAAAAAGTCTTGTGGGGGGCGCTATCCCAGTTCTCTTTCTTGACACTGATGTGGAGGGAAATATTCCAGAAGACAGGGCAATAACCAACAACCTGTATGGAGACGATGGAATATACCGACTGAAACAAGAAGTTGTACTGGGAGTAGGTGGGGTAAGAATTCTTGATGCTCTGGGCTTCCAAATTAGGAGATACCATATGAATGAAGGCCACTCCAGCCTTCTAGCGCTAGAGCTATTGCGAAAATATGGAATGGACATAGAAAGGGTCAGAAACCTTTGTATATTTACCACTCACACTCCCGTTGATGCCGCCCACGACAAATTCAGCTACGACCTAGTCAGGGAAGTACTAGATGATTTTATCCCCCTAGACACACTGAAGAAACTAGGTGGAGAACACGTGCTAAACATGACTCGCCTAGCCCTAAACCTGAGCGAGTACATTAATGGTGTGTCCAAAAAATATCAACTAACCTCAAGTCAACTATTTCCCGGTTACCAGATTAACGCAATAACCAACGGTGTCCATTCCTACACGTGGACCTGTGAACCCTTCAAAAAACTATTTGACAAATATATACCTGGGTGGGCTAACGAGCCAGAGTTACTTGTAAGAGTTGACACAATTCCAAATGAAGAAGTATGGGAGGCTCACCAGGACGCCAAAAGGATGCTCATAGATTTTGTAAACGAAACCACCAAGGTGGGCATGGACTACAACACCCTAACAATCGGATTTGCGCGGAGAGCTACTGGATACAAAAGGGCCACTCTAATATTCTCAGACTTGGATAAGCTAAGGAAAATCAATAGGAAGGGCAGAATCCAACTCATATTCGCTGGAAAGGCACACCCACGAGACGAATCGGGGAAAAGACTAATTAAGGAAATCTTCAGCTACATTGAAACATTAAAGGACAGAATAAAGATAGCCTACCTACCAAACTACAACATGAGCACAGCATTCAAACTCATCCCGGGATCCGATGTTTGGCTAAACACTCCTCTACCACCATTAGAAGCCTCAGGCACCAGCGGGATGAAGGCGGCACACAATGGGGTGCTAAACTTTAGCGTTCTTGATGGTTGGTGGATTGAAGGCTGGATCGAGGGAGTAACCGGTTGGGCGATAGGGCCCCTTCCGGAAGAAGAGGTTTCAGAGCCGGAGCGTAGAGCTAGAGAACTAGAAGACCTGTACAACAAGTTGGAATACGTAATTGTTCCCATGTATTATCAGAGAAGAGACGAATGGATAGAAATGATGAAAAACTCCATTGGAAAAATTGCCTACTATTTCAACAGCCACAGAATGATGCGCAGATACATAACCGAAGCATACTTCTAGCCTCCACATCCAATATCGGATTATCCGTCATTCACCATTTTTCCAATTATTCCTAAAACTGATTCCCTCTTTTGGCAGAAGGTTCACGCAGGATTGGATGGGAATTAAGTTTCAACACTTATATCCAAATTTCTAAAAGGGTTTTTTTCTTGACTTTGACACTCTCCACGGCTAAAGCCGGGAGATTCTTGCTTCTAGGGTGTTCATTGGTTGGACGTTCACGGCCCTTTTTAGGCTCCCACTTCACTCCATTCCACCTTAGAAGCAGGGGCTGTGCCACCAGCCCGTTATCCCTATCCCAGGAGGGACTTGGGATTATGGTTATATCTTTCCTTGCTATGTTTAAAGCACCAACAACGTCTGCGTTCATCACCTTACTGTATCAGGAGTACTTTGTTCCTTGAACGTTGATAGCCCTGCATATGTTCAACGAATCTCGAAACATATAAGTTTATCGACAATTCATCCCAGAACTAAAGTTCGGGGCTTTCTTGTCGAAGTTTCTGTAATTTCTTTTTATGAATTTTAATTTGATTTGAAGCACAAAAGTATATCTTATGTAAAGGCATTAAATATTTACACAATAATTTTGGAAAGTGATGAATATGGCTAATTTTTTAGAGATGGAAGATGGGGTAAAAATAAGGTATGAAATTAATGGAAGAGGTAAACCAGTGATTCTAATACACGGTTGGACTGGTGGAAGGGCGAATTGGATGCGTCAAGTTCCGGCTCTCTCCCAACATTTCCAGGTAGTCACCTATGATCACCGGGGGCATGGAGAGTCTGATAAGCCCGAAAAACACCTTAATCTGAACTGGCTGGCGAGAGACCTAAAGACTATTATGAAGAAGTTGAATCTTGAAAAGCCTGTGGCTGTGGGGCACTCTATGGGTGCAGCCACACTCTTTGAATATTTGAAACTATATGGAGACGAAGATTTCAGCGCTTTATGCTTCATAGATATGACTCCAAAGTTTATGTGTAGTGGTGACTGGAAAATGGGGATAGGTGGAGCCTTAAATTGCGAGCTAAGCCTTTTGCTACTGGGACAGTTGTTCGAAGATGCTCGTGGAAATGTGGAAGCCTCAGTAATTATGGGCTACCACAGAGATAAAAAATTGGAAGACCTGCCCAGAGAGGAAATTGAGACACTTGCCAAGATGAGTCTTAACACTTCACTCCTGGCAACCACGGGTCTCTTCGTTAGTTTATGTTTAAACGACTACAGAGAGGTTCTGCCTAAAATTAAGGTGCCAGTACTATTAGCATATGGGGGTGGGAGCCAACTCTTCCCACCAGAGGTCAGTAAATACATGAAGCAACACATTAAAAACTCGAAATTGGTGATCTACGAAAAGAGCGGGCATAACATACTCTACGAAGAACCAGAAAAGCTCAACAGAGAATTGACCGAGTTAATCCAATCTGTTTAATGAAAATTTCCCACACCCACTTTTTATCCAAAATTTTCAAAGAAAAGAAGTGGTCATCACTAAGCTACCATAAAATACAAAAGCGCTGTAAATATTAGATGAATTGGGGGAAGTGTGGAGCTCTACTTCCCTTGGTTTAGATTTCAAAGATTCTTCCTTGGCAGTTTGGCCGGTTGAATTTGTCCAGTTTATAGTCGACAAGTTTTCCTGAAATCAAACTTACCGCGGCACTGTTAGTAATCAGTACTACGCATTCCGGCCCTCCGCTCATTCTGGTGATTCCCTCTTTTTCCATGGCTATGCAGCCGTCTTTCCAGGGACAATCTCCCGTTATTTCTTGGAATATTACTTTTTCGGACTGGTTTACTATGCGTTGGGGGGTTGTAGCTCTAACGACGTCGACTATCTCTATGTAGCGTAGAAGGGCTTCATAAATGTTTGAGATTTTGCCCTTTACCTCGCTCAGCAGCCCTGAACTATCTATTATTTTTCTAATTGCAGTTTGGGCTAGATTTTTGGCGCCCGAAGCTGTTGCTCCCTCAAACATTTTCTCAGCCTTTGCAATGCCGTAAATAAAGCAGTTAAAGAAGTTAGGATACTTATCCCTGTGCTCTTTTAAGTACTCAAAAGCCTCATCAATGTTATTGATGTCCTCTGGTTTTTTCTCTCCGATTTTTTCAGACTCCATCTCTAGAGCATAATTCAGAATACTTTTGACGAATGCTTGCCCAAAGAGGTCTCCAATTACGCGAACAGCTTCTTTAATAAACATTGCCAATATTTCTGGGTCAAAATTTTCGTTAACCACTTTTTCTGTGCTTTCCAACAATTTAGACCCTCACTATAATTGTCGATGACAACTATTATAATCTACTTATATAACTTATCTATTTTAGTTTGGATATTTTCGACAAAAATAGTATTTTAAAAAATTATTCGAAACACGCCGTACAACTTTTATTAGATTATCTCTCAAAACAAAAAGTCAAGAGTCGTTTATATTTGTATGCTGATAAGTCTCTACTGCTTGTCTAAGAAGGCTAGTGAAAAATTTTTTCTCCAAAATATTTCCCCTTCCTATTCCGGGGCAGTCTGAGGAAGCTTTAAATTCAAACTTGTTACCCTGCTTCTCAATCCAGAAGGGGTAGCATCGACATATGAGGGGTCTGAACTCATAAATTTTGCATGTGTTATTTTCATCCAGAAAAATGCATTTGCCATTAACCATTTTCATCAAAAAGGTGAAGGGATGGGGGCCCTGAATATTCTCGGCGAAGTTCTCCCTATTCAAACCAAGGTTTTTCTCTATCCTTAACAAATCCAAAACACTTAGCAGAATTCTCCTAGGCGCCTTCTCTGTGTGTCTACAACACCTTGAACATTTCTGGCATTGAAACCTAATACCTTTAGGGAACTTTACTAATTTATTCAATTAATCTACACCAAGAACATTTTTAGGGGGTTTCCATCGATTTTCACAACTAACTATCGCAATTAAAAATATTTCACAAAACTATCTCTCCAAAAGTTGTTGGTTCCATAAACATAATTTAAAACAGTCGTTAGGGAAGCTTCCTTCAATTTCTAACTATGGCTTTTTTTCCAAATACTTTTAAGTGGTTTCGTGCAAATCTCTTTTAAAGTCAAATGTTCTAAATCCTCTCATCCACTAAGAGATTTTTTGGTAGGAAAGGAGGCTTCTAATAACTTTTGAAGGGTTAAAAAATGTCTAATGGGGAGCAATTCAGAGACCTCAGCCCAATATTCGAGCCCAAGTCTCTCGCTCTAATTGGGGCTTCAAACAATCCCCTTAAGTGGGGCTGGGTTATACTCTCAAACATTTTGTCCCACGGTTACATTGGAAGTGTTTACCCCATCAATCCCAAGGAAGATAACATCCTAGGTTTGAAAACCTACAAAACAGTTTTCCAAGTTCCAGAAGAAGTGGACTTGGCAATAGTAGTGAGGCCGGCTGAGGCTGTCCCTAAACACATAGAAGAATGTGTGGAAAAAGGAGTAAAATCCGCAATAGTTCTAGCCGGAGGGTTCCGCGAAACAGGTAAAGAAGGAGAACAATTGGAAAGAGAAGTGGTAGATATAGCCCGCAGGGGAAACCTGCTCATTGTGGGGCCAAACACCATGGGTGTCTACAGTGCAAAAGTGAACCTCCTAGCCATAATGAGCCCCATAACAGTCATGAAGGGTGAAGTTTCCTTCATCTCCATGAGTGGGAACATCGGGGTCAACCTGCTTTCCATGGGAAGCACTGAAAACGTGGGTTTCAACAAGTTTGTCAGCATAGGCAACCAGGCAGATATTACCCTCGAAGAATACCTCAAATATTTTGGAGATGATCCCGAAACAAAAATTATACTCATCTATATAGAGGGTCTACGCAAAGGAAAGACATTCATGGAAGTAGCAGAAAAAATTACAGAAAGAAAGCCCATAATAGTTTTTAAGGCTGGAAAATCTGCTGCAGGAGCCAAAGCTGCAAGGTCACATAGCGGGGCCCTAGCTGGCTCCAACATGATTTATGACGCAGTCTTCAAACAAGCAGGCATCATCAAGGCGCAAACAATTAACGGAATGCTTGACTTGGCAAAAGCCTTCCTTCATCTACCCCTACCTAAAGGCAACAGGGTGGGAATAGTGAGCTGGGGAGGAGGATACGGCGTAGTCGCCGCAGATGCATGCGAAGAAGCCGGGCTGGCAATACCCAACATCCAAGAAAAAACAATACAGGAACTGGATAAAATACTCCCCCCATACTGGAGCAAAGGAAACCCTGTGGACCTTGTGGGAACCCTCGACCGAAGCATCCAGCCAAAAAGCCTAGAAGTACTGGTTAAGGACGAGAACATTGACGCCATAATCGCCTCAGGATTCCTGGTGGGAGGAAGCGGAGTCAAATTTGCCTCACCCGAACCCCTAAAAAAAGGAGTAACCATAACTGGAAAAGGCGTAATACTAGACGACAAAGGAATCTCAATGGATGTACTGGCACAGAAATGGATACGCAGCTCAGATGAACAAAACATAAACAAAATAAACGAACTAGTAGAAAAGTACCAGAAACCCATAATTGCAGTAACCCTCACCTCAGACACCAAATCCATACCCAAAGCCTGGGAAAAAAACACCGTAGTATACCCCACACTGGAAGCAGCAGCCGAAGTCCTAGCAAGAATGTACGAATACAAACAATACCTAGAAAAAAAGAAACAAAATAAATAATCAGACGAATGGGAATCCTGCGTTTTTGGGCTCCTAACTGCAAAAACGTTTCCGTTTAATCCGATATTTCACAGATTCTGCGAAGCTATTTGGGTGATTGTGTTTTTCTCAAATGGTTTGAGAGTGCTTTTGCGTTTATACCCGCCTGATATTTCTATTCCCTCAAAAACTGGGAGCTTGGTGATAAAAAGCCCCACAAACCCACTAAAGGATTCCCAAATCCGCGAAAAATGGGTTTAAAAGACACTTTTTCACTGCTTATTAATCAGAGGGTATGTTTCAAACCCTGCCTGTTTGTAGTCCTCATCTAGTGTGAATGCCGTCTTTATTTTAAGCTCTCTCATTAAGGCGAAGCTTGTACAGTCAGTAAAGCTCCACGCCTTATCAGTGTACTTTTCAAATATTTCCTTAGCCTTCTTGAAACATTCTTCTCCTACACGTACTACTGTCACCATTATTGACCTTTGAATAGTTTCCAAAAACTTCGATGCCTCCTCAGCACCACAACTTCTCTTCGCAAGGGTTGCGGTCTCATCTAGGATATAATCGCTCGTCACAAAGAGACGAAACTCATATTCCCCATTCACAACTTTAGCGACAAATTCTCTCGCAACTCTGTGATGCTTATCTCTCTTATCTTAATAAGCCTTAAAGGCTGATGTGTCAACAAAAATAAGCTTTCCTGCCGACGCACTAGTATCTTCCATGATTACACCCTAATAGAGAACCTTATCGTGTTCTGCGCACTCTACATCTAACTTAAAATCAACTGGCTCAAGCTTCACAAAGGGGTCGTCACTAAAGTCTGCGTTCTCCACTAACCAAAACCTAATAGCTTCTCTAACGCCCTCTTTAATGTTCATTCCTCTCCTCTTAAGTACCTTCCTGAAGGCCTCATATTCCTCATTGGAGAGACTAGTTTGAACAATTTTCACTTAAAACACCATTATACAAATAAATAAATTTAAAATATAAATTTTTTGTATGTATTTTTTACATGTACTTTTTACATGAAAAACACGGAATGAAAACATGTCTTCGAATGGCTGCAACTTCTAAAAAGGATCCTTACAATTCGGAATACTTTCGCCCACCTCCCTCCCAATAATGTTCGGAAGATTTGGATATTGAGAGGGTTTTCAGCTATTTGACTGGGTGATGTGTTCGTTTCTCACCCCACTTCCTTTTTCAGCCAGCAAACTTACC
>JAHAWU010000085.1 GCA_018383815.1 Candidatus Jordarchaeia archaeon
TCCAGTGCTATTGGCTAATCCACCTCATTGTTAACTTCATCGAGTTACCCATGGTGGGAGACGGCATAAGGTTTGATGTGTGCTTTAATCCCTACTACGAGAAGGATTTGAAAGAGGGAAGGATAACGCGGGAACAAGCCCAAGAAATTGTGGAATGTGTATTTGTGAAATCTCAAGAAACCGGTTTCCTCCATCCGCCAGTATGGTCTGGTGCTGGTGGGGGTGCCATAGGATTCCAAACTATTACCATTGGGGGAACAGATTCTGATGGAAATGATGTTACCAATGAGATGAGTTACATAGTTCTGGACGCTATGAAAAGTGTGAGAACAGTAACCCCTCCAATAGCCTTAAGGTGGCATGACAAAATTCCAAAGAAGCTAATAGATAAGGCTATTGAGGTGCTGGCAACAGGGATGCCTCAACCCGCATTCTTCAACGACAAGGTGAACATACCCCGACTGGTTAGTCTTGGTGTACCCCTCAGCGACGCTAGGAAATACTCCATAAATAATTGTATGGTTCCCACCATTCCGGGAAAAAATCTTAACCACCGCTCAGCGTGGGCCAACGCAGTTCCTCTTCCCAAGCTCCTATATGAAGTGTTGATATCCAAGGGAGAGGAATTTAATTCAATTGAAGAGCTCATCGACGCCTTCATAGAAAAATATGCAATTAGAATTCGGAAACTAGTCTTCCTATCAAATATTGCAGACAGCCTCTACAGACAATACGTACCCCGACCCTTCCTATCAGCGGTGCTTGATGACTCGATAGAGAGGGCACAGGACATCCGAGAATGGAACTATAATCCAGACTACCGAGACGTAGTAATACTGGGACTAAACAACGTAGCCGACTCCCTAGCCGCCATCAAAAAACTGGTATTTGAAGAGAAAAGGGTATCCATGAAACAATTGATTGCAGCCCTGAAGAATAACTGGGAAGGCTACGAGGATATTCGAAAAATGTGTCTAGAGGCACCAAAATTCGGCAACGATGACGACTACGTGGACTCAATATCAAGAGAAGTGGCGAAAAGGGTGACCCAAGAAACCATGAAGTGCAAAACAAACCTTGGAACACCCGTGATTCCAGATGGGACTGTGGCTTCAGCCTTCTGGCTCTGGGGAAGAATATGCGAAGCCACACCAGACGGAAGAAAAGCAGGAGAAACTTTCCATGATGGAAGTATCTCACCGGTAGGGGGTAGAGATCATAAGGGACCAACCGCTGTTCTAAAGTCAGTTTCAAAAGTCGATCCATTAATTAGCTGGAATCACCTACTTAACCAAAACTTTATGCCTCAGTACTTGGAAGGACACAATGCAGAGGTCTTTGCCCAATACCTGAGAACATGGGCAGATCTTGGAATCCACCACATCCAATTCAGCGTGGTGGGAAGGGAAACCTTGGAGGAAGCTCAAAGGCATCCGGAGAAATACTCCAACCTTATGGTAAGAGTATGTGGATATTCGGCTTATTTTGTGGATTTGAGCAAAGATTTACAAGATTCAATCATTGCACGGACTCCTCACTGTTTCTAACACTAATACAGTGAAAAGTTATGCACGATTTGTGGAGTGACCCTACAGGCAGAGAGGGAATGGTATTCAATATTCAAAAATATAGTATTCACGACGGACCAGGAATCAGAACCACAGTTTTTCTAAAAGGCTGCCCCCTAAGATGCGAATGGTGCGCCAATCCCGAATCAATAAACCCCTACCCCGAAATATTTTTCAGGGAGGAAAAATGCGAGAGGTGCGAGAGGTGCATTGGGGCCTGTCCACTAAAGGCCATTCAGATGAGTGAAGGTGGCGCCCAAATAGATAGGACCAAGTGCAATTTGTGTATGAAGTGTGTAGAGGTTTGCCCCACCGGAGCCATAAGCCAAATAGGGAAAAAAATGACCTTAGAAGAAATCGTGAAAGAGGTTGTGCAGGACGAAATTTTTTACAGAAATTCTGGTGGAGGCATCACAGCATCCGGCGGAGAACCACTTTACCAAGCGAAATTCACCCTCAACCTGCTAAGAGAATGTAAGAATAGAGGACTACACACGGCCCTAGATACCACTGGACACGCTAAGTGGGAAGTGTTGGACGAAATTTCCAATTACACGGATTTAGTTCTTTTCGACATAAAACACCTCGACTCAGAAATACACCAGAAAGGCACTGGCGTCGGTAACGAGCTGATTCTAAAGAATCTAGACAAAATTCTAAAAAAGGGAGTAACAGTTTGGGCAAGAATTCCCATAATCCCCAACTTCAACAATTCCCCCCAATACATAGAGACCCTAGCAAAATTTCTATCCAAAAAGCCATTCCAAAAAATATCAATTCTAAATTATCACGAATGGGGAAAACACAAATACAAACTCCTAGGCAGAGAATACCCCTTAAAGGAGACACACCCGTTAAGCGAGGAGGAACTCAAAGATATTAAAAACATAATAGAGTCTCACGGATTAGAGGTTACCATAAACTACTAGATAAAACAATAAAGAATTTCCAAAATTTTCTTCCATAGATAAATTTTAATATTATAACAATATAATATGAGTAATCCATTCATTTTTGGAGGGAGAAAAGTGCTTAAAGATTGGAAAAGTAACGAAATGAAATTCACCCTTTTCACCAAGGGAACCGCAACCAGAATTTTGGGCATGAGTATAGCATCCATAAGCCTCAGAATGCAGGGCAAAGTACCAAACGGAATCTCAGTATGGTACTTTCCGGAACCCAGCATATCCCTAGGCTACTTCCAAGACATAGACACGGACATAGACCTAGAACTAGCAAAAAAACACAACATAGAAATCTGCAGAAGACTTGAAGGAATGGGAGGCGGAGTAATTTTCCTAGACCCAGAGGGTTTCATGGGCATCGGAATACTGGCTGATAAAACTATTTTTTCAAACATGCAAGAAGCATTCCACAAGTCCGGAACAGCACTAACAGAAATGTACAAGATTCTGGGTGTTAAGGATGCCAAGTATTATCCTCCAGATGATGTCAGAGCTGAGAGGTCAGGTAGAAAAATGGGAGCCGTAGGAGTTACAGAAGTGGGCGGATTATATCTCATTAATTCCTCCAACTTTCCCGGATATATTAGCAGCGATTTACTGCCACAGATAGCTAGAATACCAGAGGAAAAGTGGAAAGATAAGAAAATAAAATCCTTTGGAGAGTACCAGGGTGGTGTGGAGGCTGAAACTGGACACAGACCAGATCCCTATGAGTTTGCAAGCGCCGCCTACAAGGCCTTTGGAAAAGTCTTTGGAGTAAAATTCAGAATCGGTGAATACACCGAAGAAGAGTGGGAAATGTGCGAAGACTTCGCAGTAAAGGCTCAATCCGACGAACACATGTTCGCTGTTTCCAGCAAGAAAAGATTCGGAAAAATTCCACCAGACCACAAATATGGCATCGGCAGATACAAGTCACGCAAACTGGTGGAAAGCCGAGTGCTACTGGATAGTAAAGGGATCATCAAGGACATGTTTTTCTGTGGTGATTTTTATGCTAAACCGGTACCAGTTCTAAGAGAGATGGAGGAATCTCTTAAGGGTGTCTCAGCAAAAGATGAGAAAACCATGCTGGAAAAGATAAAGGCAGCCTACCAGAAACCCAACTGGGAAACGTCTGAAATTAGTCCAGAAGATTTTCTGAAAGCACTGGTTGCTGGTTGCCAAGCCGCTTTAGAATCAGGCTAACAAGAACAATAAAAAAAGAGAGTGGGAAGGCCTTAGAATCTTTCGTCCTCCTTGCTCCAAGGTGGATACCACTGGTAATACTCTTTGGGTTTTGCTTTTTTAAGTCCTTCATATGTGGCTTTTGCCAGTATAATTACGCCCTGCCTTGTCCTATAGAGGTCAACCAGTTTCTTTTCCTCAAGCGACACTAAAGCTTCATCAAGCTGCTCTTCATCAAGTCCAGTGTCTTCGATTAGCTCCTCTCTCTTCATGTGGAGACCGGGATTAACGAAGTATTCTGCTGCTAGAGCCTCAAGAATAGCTTCCTCCATGCCCTGCAAATCTTTGGGGACCTTTTTTGGAGCAAATTCTGGTGAGGGCTTATAATAGGGTATCGGGAGCTTCAATTCTTTGTGTATCCGCCTTCGGGGAGCTTTAAGCTCATCAGCCATAATTCTTCTAGCCTGGGCAGTTAATAGCCTCCTGAGAACTTCATTGGTACCTGCACCAACTTCTAATATTTTAGCGTCTAAAAGTATCTGTTCTACCGGGTAGAACTTTGTGAAGCCGTCTCCTCCAATGATTTGGAGTGCATCTAGCGCCGCTTCCCTGCAGGCTTCTGTAGCATATATTTTGGCTGCGTTGGCTTCAACCACCGGGTTCAATCCTTGGTCCATCATCCATGCGGCGTAATATGTGAGTAGCCTAGCGGTTTTCAGCCTTATTATGATGTCTGCCAATTTGTACTGATTGGATTCGAAATCTATGGTGCGCTGGTTGAACTGCACCCTCTTAGTCGAGAAGTATAGCGCATATCTTAGGGCCTCCCTCATGCCCGCGATTATCTGTGTTGCCACTGTTAGCCTCTCAAAGTTTAAACCCGCAGTCATAACTCCCCAGCCGTTCCCTTCTCCCAGCAACATGTTGGATGCTGGAACCCGAGCATTGTCAAAATCCAAAATTCCGTTGCGTATACCTCTAAACACCGCCAACTCATTTATTCTTTCAACAGTAAAGCCTGGAGTGCCCTTCTCAACAATGAAGGCTGACAGATGCTTATACGCTGCTCTGTCTTTGGGATCTTCGCTGGTTTTCGCATACACCATGTAAATGTCCGCTACTCCCGAGTTTGAAATAAACCTCTTTTTGCCATTCAATATATAGTAGTCGCCATCGCGCTTAGCCGTAGTTCTGATACCTGCAGCATCCGTTCCCACAAATGGTTCGGTGAGGGTTATGGCTCCCAGTAGCTCGCCTCTGGCGATTTTGGGTAGCCACCTCTCCTTCTGTTCCTCTGTGCCAAACATGCATATTTGCTCCACACCGCCGAAAGAAGTGGCACTATATATGCCGCCTATGGTACCAGCTCGAGTCAGCCCCTCGCAAATAATCTGGCAACCTGTTACCCCAACTTCCTTTCCCATACCACCATATTCTTCTGGTACAAGCGCCCCAAACCATCCCTTTTCCGCAACCATCTTAATTAGGTCCCGGGGATGCTCCTGTTTGATGGCGGCTTCATAAGCTCTGGGAGTTATTTCGTCCACAAATTCGTTAACCTCATCAGTTAACCTTTTTTGCCTTTCATTAAACCAAGGATACTTCTCCAACACAAACCACCTCAACCAACCAAAATTAAGTGGTGACCTGAAAACAGAATCGAAAAAGGTTATTTACCTTTTTCCCCAATCTTTGTCAAAAATAGAAAATAAACAGGAAGTGAGGGTATAAGCATCTTAAAAAACCTACATAAGCTACGCTTCTTAGAAAGTATGAAAAGCCTTCCAAGATTTTTCATAGCAAATTATTTAGGAGATTTCTTTTTAGCTTCGAGAATTGCTAGTCCCATTTCAAATACTCTGTTGAAGGGCTCCTCACGATCTTCCCTCAGTTTAAGGTTTATGGCTTCCTCGGGACAAGCGGTGGCACACAACCCACATCCCAAGCACTTATCTCTATTCACAGTTGCGGTTTCCTCTAGAGTTATAGCCCCCACAGGACACCGGTCGACACAGGTTCCGCAACCGACGCATTTTTCTGGATCAACTTGGGATTCGAAGAGTGCGTTTAGATATTTGCGCTTGTCGTGTCCCTTTTTTGTTATTCCCTTCATGGATGCGCAACAGCAGGGGCAGCAGTTACAGATATTAGATAGGTGTTTGGAGTTTACTCCGGCGTGGACTAGGCCTGCCTTGTCTGCTTCTTCAATAATTTTTATGGCTTCCTCGGGGGTTATTTCGCGTCCCATGCCGTTTTCTATGTAGTATTCTGCTGCGGCTCCAAAACTGAGGCAGGTTTCAAGGGGATAGTTGCACCCCTCACCGGTTAGTCTGGCTTCCTTGCGACAGATGCACTCGGTTACTGCGATTTTTCGGGCTTGTTTAATGCTCTCCTTGAGTTTGTGATAGGGGTAAAGCACGGTGTCAACCTGAATTGTTTCCTCCACGGGAAGCACCTTGAATCCCGGAATGTTGCTTGCCCCCATTTCTTTTTGGTAAGCCGTCTCGTAATATTCCTTGAAGAGAGTTGCAAGCGCCTTATCAATTTTCTTCACGGAGTACTCGTATAAGCCTATCATGAAGGGTGCCGAGTTGTAAAGTGTCTTACCTTCACGTCTGACACGGAATATAAGCCCCTTTTTGGACATTGCTTCCAGTTTTTGCTCCAAAAACTGGGGATCCATTCCGCTACGCTGCGCGATTTGGGATGCTTCCTCTGGAATTGGAGTTAGAAGAACTGCTATTTTGGCTTCCTCCTCTGTAAAAAGCCTTTTTAGTATCTTAATCTCAACCCCAGAAGGAGTCTTGGGAAATCCTAAAGGAAACTGGTCCAAAAACTCCCGCAGCTTATAGTAAGTCTCATCGCCCATAACCTAAGCCTCACCTAACTTATACTAAAGAGTCTTGATTGGAAGTTCTTACAGTAAAAGAAACATTAAGTTCGTATATGGAGAAGATGACATAAAAAGTTTTAGGTGTGTCTTTTAGGGCGCAAAGTAGTAAGTATTTATTTTTGATTTTGTGGGGTATGTAAAAATTTTCCCAAAAAACATTTTAGGGCTCAAAAATGGAGAAGGAGGCTTAGGAAGCCTCCCCAAAAACAGGGCCCACAACAAAAATTACATACCCCCAAACAAAAATTACATACACATTACATTGCGCCGTCTTTTAGACTTATTAGAAATTGGGGAAGCACGTAAAAAAGTTTGAATCCAAGTTGAAGCACTTTCTAAGCGCGTTTCTTTTTATAAAGGGGAGATGGTTGGGGAGAGGAGAAATACGCCCAGAGGCTTTAGAGTTGACACAAAAATTTCATCCAGCTAATTTGCAGAAGAAAACCCCGAGACTTAAGAAGAAACACTTAAATTTTAGAAGCACTATCTCGAAATCTAATAGTTTGCCGTATTAAAATTTATAACAATTAGGAACCATTATCCCTATATCAATTACTTTTCACAACTAAACTCTCAAATACTCAAAGGAAGGTAAATGAAACTTGCCTAAAGAATTCTCCGCTGGTGTGGTAATATACAGAATGGAGCGTGGTGAACCTAAATACCTCATTTTGAAGCATGAGAGGGGACACTGGGATTTTGTCAAAGGAAACGTGGAGAAAAACGAAAAACTGAGAGAAACCATGGTGAGGGAAACATTAGAGGAAACTGGAATACGAGACCTAAAATTCAACGACGATTTTGAAAATAAAATCAGCTACTTCTACAGAAGGCAGGGAAAAACAGTGTACAAAGAAGTGGTATTCCACCTAGCGGAGACCAAAACCCAGCAAATCAGAATCTCACCCGAACACGTAGACTGCGACTGGGTAAACTATGAAGACGCCCTAAAAAAACTAAGCTACGAAAATTCCAGAAAAACCCTAATCAAAGCACACAAAAAAATAAAAGAAAAACAAAAAACCAAAAAAGAATAAAAAAGAAGACCTAAGAACCACTTCAATTATTTATTTGCTTTAAGGGATTCTCTGCCTGCGATTATGGCCTTCAAAAAGTCTTCTGGACTAATCTGTGACGTTTCCCAGCCCGGCTTCTCATAAGCCACCTTAATCTTACTCAGAATAGTTTCATCATCACTTATCGACACGCCCTTAAGAGATTCCTCCATTTCTTTGAGCACCGGCACAGGCTTAGCGTAAAAGTCGCCACAGAAAAACATGTCCCTAATAACACCCTTAGGATCTACCAGTATTCGGGATTCCACAAGCTTCCTCGCCTTATACTTTCCGATAGCAATCTTATAATCCGCAGGAGCTCCCGCAAATCTCCTCTTGTGAGCCCGGGCAAAAGTGTGCTCTTCCGACATAGCCTTCATATTAAGTAACGCCATCTGATCCAACTCGTCCTTAATGTATGTTCCCGGCTTGAATTTTATGTCTAGCACATCTTCAAAAGCCTTGTACACTGCACCCGCAAACTCGTAGGGATTGGGGCAGTATCCAGTTTCAGCCTCCACACCACCCTGATACTCCTCAAAAGTCTTCAACTTCTTATCCTTAAACTTTTCCGGAGGAATCTTACCCACCTTAACCAAAACATCCGAAGATATGTATCCAGGCATATTAGAAGAGTTCACAAGATAATATCCAAACAGCTCCGTTACACCAACTGCCCCTAACTTTCTTCCGCTACCCTCAGCCCTCACATCATCAGGAGGATAATACTTGGCATCTTCAACACCCAAAATCTTATAAACTTCAGTAAGAGCCTCCCCAGTCTTGCGAAACGCATCATTCATAGTAGGACAAGTAGCCTTATCCAAAGTCACAGCCAAACCCATAAAACCATGAGGATCAAGAAAAATAGTTCCCCCGCCCATTCCTTCTAATCTTCTTGCTAGTTCTATGCCGTGTTTTTTTGCTAGTTCCCAGTCGAAGTCGGTGTCTGCGTCTTGGAAGTATCCGAAGGTTATTGCTGGCTTGGGCCAGTACATGAGTAGTGCGGTGTTTGGTGTTTTGTTTGCGGCTCTTGAGGAGAGAAGGGACATGGAAGCCGTGAGTGGTTTTGCCGCGGTTCCCTCTACGTCTAGTATGAACCTCCATTCATCAGCCATAAAAACGCCTCTCCAAACTTATTTTTTTCTTTGTTTTTAAAAGTATGTTATGATTATTGGAACTACTATAAAAAATTTCCTCAGAAGTTTAATGATTTCCCTCATTATCTTTGATTTGTCAATGAAAAGGTAAATTCTGGTCTTGATGCTAAAAAGGGACGGCTCTAAAAATGGGTGTGTACGTGAGCTAAAAACTCTTCATGGGGTTCTTCAAATTGAACTGCCTTCCTCGAGAATATCGCATTTTTCATCCTAATTTTGAATATTTTTGGCAATATCTGAGCACTGTACACCGGACACGGGGTGTTTCCCAAACACCAAAACCGCTAAAAGTCTCAAAAAGGAAGAATAGCAAACCCACATACGCTGAAAGCGTTTCAGATAAAGCATGAAAAACGTTTTTCATAGCAAACCTTTTATGCCCAAAATTTCTTTGATTTTTGAGATGAATTTTTCAGCATTGTTTATAATTTCTTCCACATTTTCTTTTTTAAACTGAGCGTAGATCTCATAATCGCTTTTCTGTCTTAAATCAAAGGCTTTCCTCAGTATATCCGCAAATTCTTTATCTATGATTTCTTTTTTTACTATATGCTCACCAAATGAGGATATGACTCCTCTGTGAGTTTTTGCTTTTATGCCTTTTATGAATAGGATAGCCCTTGCTGCGTGATGGATTGCGTAATAAGCTCTAGAGATGGCATCTTCTAAATGTCCATAATCTAAAAGTATTTTAGCTGCATTTAAAGCCTTATTTGCCCTGTGCAAAGAGGCCTTTGCTAATTCCTTTGAATGTCCCGTTGTCATAGAGTATTACTCCTTCGCTGGCAATGCTCTCAATGAATGGTGAACCAAGTTTAGAATATCTTTTAAGTTCTTTTCTACTCAGGTACACTAGTGAGGTGAGGGTGTTATTGTCTAGATCGATGCTTGTTCTTATCTTGGAGATTTTGTCATATACCTCTTTATCGTCGTTATGAGCAACTATTAGGATATCTATGTCGCTTTCCCTTTTTGCCTCTCCCCTCGCAACAGATCCATAAAGTATTATGGAGTCTATTTTGTCACCTAGCTCTGAAATAATTCTTTCTTTTAATTCTTCCGCGATCTTCTTGTATTGCATATCTTTCATTTTGAAACAATTGTTTAAAATCTTTTCCAAGATTAATTGGGTTTGTGTAGTAACGAAATTAGGTAGACTCTGCTGTTTCTTAATTGATTAAAAGGTGACTAAAATGAAAAGTCCGATAATAGTAGTCGTGACCGGTTCTTTTTTCTTTTTCGGAGACGCTTGAAGGAATGTCTGAAACCTTCATAAGGAAAACTGAAAAAAAACATCTACAAAAATCCTATTTAAGAGCGCTGCTACAAACTCGAGGATAGGATCTTCAAGGGGGTAATTGGACACTCCATATCCATATTGATAAGCTTTGGAGAAGTTGTGCAAATAGATAAAGCCGCTATTGTACGAGATTGTCATTCACTTCAGGAGTCTCACCGCTACAATAATCAAGAAGCCAATAGCAGGCTTCCTTTTTCTATTTAAAGTTATATCCACACTCACCAAGAAATTAAAGGAGGACAGCTATTTCTACGCCAATAGGAGTATCGTGGAGAATCTCTCGACCCTGATTATTTTATGTTAATATTCTCCTCCTTGATTATTCTTATTATTTATGCAAAAAATTTTAGGTTCTTGTTAGGTTCATTAGAAGTTTTAATTCCGAGTATTAGTGTCTAGAGAAAAGTGTATGAAAGATATTAATATGACTTAAGATAATTAAATAAAGTTAGAGATGATAACTATGAGCAAGGTTAGGAAGCTTCCCCTTCTATTCCAAGAATTTCCCAAGTTGAAGGATCACATTCCATGGATGCCTTTGACTCGGGTGACTCCAGTTCAGAAACTTAAGAAGTTGGGTAAAGAATTGGATTTGAATGAATTGTGGGTTAAGAGAGATGATATGACCAGCGACATTTATGGTGGTAATAAGCCTCGTAAGCTGGAATTTGTGCTTGCAGAGGCCCTTCAGCAGAAGAAAACCAAGGTAATCACTTATGGAGGGACTGGTTCAAACCACTGTTTGGCCACTTTGCTTTTTGCCAAGAAGTATGGTTTGGAAACTATACTGGTTTTGTGGGATCAGCCGGTCACTGCTCATGTTCAGAGGCAGCTTCTATTGTTTAAATCGCTGGGTGCACAGCTAATTCACTTGAACGAATTTGATTATAACAAGTTGCCTGATCATGACAAAATTTACAATATTGGGCCGGGGGGAACATCCCCGCTAGGAATATTGGGATATGTGGAGGCAGCATTGGAGCTTAAGAAGCAGGTGGATGAGGGTTTGATGCCTGAGCCGGAACTAATTTTTGTGGCTGCGGGCAGCTTGGGGACGCAGGCTGGTTTAGAGTTGGGAATTAGGCTTTGTGGACTGCGTTCCAAGGTGATGGGAGTTCGGGTAACTGCTAAGGAATTTGCCAACGCAGACTTGGTGGCTACCTATGCCAGGGATTCCTACACGCTTATTAAGGATTATCTTGGGGGTGTTCCTGAACCAGACTTTAGGGATGTGACTGTTCTTGATGACTATGCTGGGGCGGAGTATGGTGCGGTAACTCAGGACGGATTGGCAGCGATTGAACTTATGAAGAAGACTGAGGGCATTCAACTGGAAACCACCTATACTGGAAAAACTCTGGCGGGCCTAATAGACTACACCAAGAAACACGACTTGAAGGACACTCCCATACTTTTCTGGAACACATATAATTCGGTGGATGTCTCAAAATATTTGAAGCGGGGAATAACTTACAGGGATTTGCCGGAGGTGTTCCATAAGAACTTCAAAGAGGACTTGCTCCACAAAAAATGAGTGCTGGAAAAACTATATGCAGTGAATGTTCAAGATTCTTATGTGGGGGCCTCCCTCGGAGATTGGGAAGCCCTTCTCAATGTTTGGTCTCAATCGTAAGTCCTTTCCCACGGCGTCTATACTTGATACTATTTTTTTGATTTCTCCAGTTATTCTTAGATTTTTGATGGGTTGTTTTGCCACTCCCCTCTCCACGAGGTATCCCATCTCGGGGGATATTTCGATTCGCCCATTGGAAACATTTGACTCCGCTCTCACTATTCCTCTAGTGTATATTCCGAGTCGGGTTTCCTCAAAAATTTCTTCGACCTTCCAGTCTCTGGGCTGTATGTACACATTGCTCATTAGGGGACGGGGCATGTGAAATACTCCATGTGCATTTCCGGGTTCGTCTTCCCCTTTGGCGGTTAGTCTCGTGTGAAGTAGCTGTAATCCTCTTTCGCTGAGCAGAATTTTGGGTCTTCCCCTCACCCCCTCATCGTCCCAGTTGAAGGAGCCGTAACCATTCTCCAGGGAAGGATTGTCAATTAGCCCCAGGGGTTCACTTAAGCCCAGTTTATGGAAATTTCTTTGCTGGTAGATGTCTGCCTCCAACATGTGGGCTATCTCGTGAGCCAGGGCACCAGTTCCCTCATTATCCAAAATTATATTAAATTTGCTACCTGCACCCTTAGATAGGACGCCTGCCTGCGTGGATTCGACTGCTCTCGTAGTTAAATCTTCAACTATCTCGTACCAGTTGGGGGCTTCAACTATTTCAAATCCTCCTCTTCCCCCGATACCTTTACTGGCGAATCCCTCAGACATACCCCTCGCCACCACGTAGAGAAAAACGTCAACTAGGGGGAACCTCTCAACAATGTCAGCACCCTCTGAGCTTACAAAATGGTAATCAGTAAAACTGTAGGAGGCAACTATTTCACCTCGGGAGTAAAAGTTTCCCAGAGAATATTTAATTTCGTCTCTAATGTTTTTCAAAAATTCTAATGCCTTATCTACCTCAAACTCCTTTTTCACCGGGAAGACTTTCTCCCCTTTTTCCACATTCAGTGGGAGAAGCCCAATTTTCGCCTCACATACATCCGCCTGTTTTAGGGCGAGCCTTGCCAATTCTTTGAGGCTATTCGCATCCTGAAGGTTGGCGCTTGCCACACCGTAACCTTTTGAAACCGCTCTACACACCACTCTCTCAGATTTATTTTTGAAAACATCAGCAGAGTTTCCCCTGAAGGCCACTTCGGTAACTTCTTGCCTCACTAAACGCACATCAGAATACTTGGCAGAGGACATTTCTCCCAAAACACCGTATATGTCAATCATTAAGCATCACACCCCAGTACCCTTAAATTAAATAATTATTTGGATGCTTTAATGATTTCTTAACCATGGCAGGGAGAAATGTTTATCTTTACCGATGTAATTCTGATACACGATTTATTCCTAGTAATTTTTGAATGTTTTGGGTTTTGAAGCATTAGAGGTGAAAATTGTGGAGAAGGATACCAAACTGGAATGGGTAAGAGGGACCGTTAGAGTGAAGCGTGGCTTTATGCAAATGCAGAAACACGGCGTCATAATGGATGTTACCAGCGTGGAGCAGGCCCAAATAGCCGAAGACGCAGGAGCAGTAGCAGTCATGGCGCTAGACAAACTTCCATACGATGTGCGAAAGGCAGGAGGAGTGGCACGCACCGCAAGCCTAAAGGTCATAGAAGAAATAATGGACCATGTCACAATACCCGTTATGGCTAAATGCCGAATAGGCCACACCTACGAGGCCAGAGTACTGGAAGCCATAGGCGTAGACGCCATAGACGAATCCGAGGTGTTAACCCCGGCAGATGAGGAGAGACACATCTGGAAATGGGACTTCACAGTACCATTCGTAAATGGCACAAGAGACTTGGGAGGTGCCCTCAGAAGGATTGAGGAGGGAGCATCCATGATTAGAACCAAAGGCGAAGCTGGAACAGGCAACGTGGCAGAAGCAGTAAAACACATGAGAATAATAAATAGTGAAATAAGACAAGCCAAAATACTCCTGGAAAACGAGGACTACCAAGAACTAATGAAGCTAGCCAGAACTCTAAAAGCCTCCTTTGACCTGCTTGTGGAAACTGCACGACTGGGAAGGCTACCCGTGGTGAACTTCGCCGCTGGAGGAATAGCCACCCCCGCGGACGCAGCTCTCATGATGTCTCTGGGATGCGATGGAATATTTGTGGGTTCAGGAATCTTCAAGTCCGAAGATCCCTTGGAAAGAGCAAAAGCCATTGTTACCGCGTGCACCTACTGGGACGACCCCAAAATAGTGGCAGAAGTCCAAAAAACCATAGATGAAAGAAAATCCATGGCGGGACTAGACATTCAAAGCTTGGAGTTAAGAATGCAGGATAGAGGAGCAGAAACATGAATAGTTCCAGCGTGAAAATCGGGGTACTGGCCCTCCAAGGAGCAATAGAAGAACACGTTCAAGCGACAAAGTTAGCTCTCAAATCTTTGGACATAGAAGGAGAAGTGCTTTGGGTAAAGAAGCCCGAACACTTGGAAGGAGTCCAAGGCCTCATACTTCCCGGAGGAGAAAGCACCGTCATGGGAAGATTAATGGAAACCAGCGGACTCCTGGAGGCCATCAAAAAATTCGCCAAGGAGGGTAGACCCATACTGGGCACCTGCTCAGGAATGGTTCTCCTAGCCAGAGAAGTTTATGACCGAGTAGTAGGTAAAACGGGCCAACCAACCCTAAAACTAATGGACATCATTGTAGAAAGAAACGCTTTTGGAAGACAGGGGGAATCCTTCGAAGAAGACCTAGAAATTCCACTCCTGGGCGAAAAAAAGTTCAGGGGAGTATTCATCCGAGCCCCAGTCATCCAAAGCATAGGCGACAACGTTAAGCCCCTCTGCCACCTCAACGGAAAAATTGTTGCTGCACAGCAAAACAACATTTTAGCAACATCATTTCACCCAGAGCTGTCAGAAGATACCCGACTCCACGAATTCTTCCTAAAAAACGCAACAAAAAATAACTTGCCACAATCAATGTGATTCTCGCCCCTTTTATGGTAAAAAAGTTTGTGGTTCCAAGGAGTTTTTGGTAAACATGTTTGAATAGGCGAATGGTTGGATATTTGTTTCTCCCTGGAACCACCCTTTAGCCTATTTTTTAATTTTGGGGTTACCACTGTGGGGGGCCTCTTCCTCCTCCTGCTCCTGGTCCGGCGCCTTTGCCCCGTCCACCTCTTCCTCTGCCTCTTCTGGCGTATCCTCGGTCTTCGGGTGCTCGGTGGACGTTGGTTGAACCGCATTTGGGGCAGTTGTTGGGCCTTGGTGTTCCGTAGGGTGTTTCCCAGTTGTAGCCGCACTGGAAGCATGTGAATTTTTTCATTTCAAGTTGGGCCATTGTGTAGTCACCTCCTTGGAAGTGTAATTCTTTGCCCTCAATTAGGGCTTCGGCCACTTTTTGTCTGGCTCTTTCTATTAGCCTGTAGAAGGTTGGCTGGGAGATGTTCATTTTTTGTGCGGCTTCTTCTTGGGTGAGTTTTTCTAGGTCTCTTAATCGTATGGCTTCTAGTTCGTCAAGTGTTAGAACCAGTTTCTCGGGTGTGTATGGGGTGTCTTCTGGTTTGAAGCCGCTTATTTCGGGTTTGAATCTGATTTCTCTTAATTTTCTTGGCCTAGGCATACAACCTCATTATGAATATATATTCATAAATATTTAAATATACCGCCTCCTTCATCAAATTTGTCACCAACCCTCTTCGGCTCCTCTCGCCCCAAAAAAAGCAAAGCAAACCGCATATCTTCAACATACAACAGGCTAACCTCAAACTCAAAAAATCCAAAAAAGTTATGGAGCCCATAGAGAACTAGGAGATATTTTCAAAAGAATTTCTGAATCTTTTTGAGTACAAATTCTCCTTGCAGATAGCTCGAAAAAGACAAAAGTTCATGCCTTTTTTAATTCAAAAACTTATTCTTAATTATCCTGTTAATTATAAAACAACAGATATGGAAGATAAGACTTTAGAATCAGGTGGTGGTCTAATATAAATATTTCCCAAAAACTGTCTAATGCATTGATTATTATGATGTAGAGTTCTGTGGAACATCTCCACCCTTCCTTGATTATCTCATTTAGCTTGTCTATAAATTCTTTCTTTGTTATTATTGCCTCGTTAAGAAAACGAAACAATAAATAGATTGTTCCATGGTTAGGGATTTTCTCTAGGTCAGCCATCGCCCGAGATTCCTCGTCATCTATTAATGCGATTGCGTTTAACTCTTTGGCTAAACTCAGTACTTCAGCATCCAAGTGTATCTTCGGATTTTCCAAAAGGTGTTTAGTAAAGCGGTCGTCGGATGGCGACTTATTTTAATCCCATCTTATTTTATGAGTTTATCAACCTTAAATGCATCAGCTGACCCTAACTCCTTTCCCTTAGTTACAACCTCATCATAAACTGATTT
>JAHAWU010000086.1 GCA_018383815.1 Candidatus Jordarchaeia archaeon
ACAATCCTCCAATTTTCCTCTTCCTACTTTTCAACAACATAGTAATCACATTAAAATACCAGAAGATACAACGAGATAACAGAAAGGAAGGAGGATTCAAAGATTTCCATACTTTTAAAGAATGGAAGAATATTGGATGGTACGGGGAATCCTTGGTTCAAAGCAGACCTACTCATAGAGGGGAACAAAATTTCAAGAATCGAGCCCTCGATAGAACCGGTCGGCATCGACGATGTCATCGATGTTTCTGGATTAATTGTTGCACCTGGATTTATTGACATTCATTCTCATTCTGACATCACCATATTTTTGGAGCCAACGGCAAAGAGCAAAATTTCCCAAGGAGTAACAACAGACTGTGTGGGAAACTGTGGCTTCTCGGCAGCCCCCTTTCCCAAAGATCCAGAAAGAAGGGAAGAGCTGCTCAAAAAAATGATATGGATATCTGAAATGCAAGATTTAGATGTACGATTCTACACCATAGAGGAGTACATGCAAGAACTAAATAAGACCAAGATTGGAATAAACATAGTTTCCCTAACTGGACACGGAATATTAAGAGCGATTTCTATGGGTGTTGAGAACAGAGAACCAACACCTGACGAGCTTGAAACAATGAAAAATTACTTGGAGCAGGAACTAAAACTCGGCTCATTTGGACTGAGTACTGGCCTTGATTATCCTCCTGGAACCTTCGCTAAAACCGAAGAAATAATAGAACTATGTAAAGTGGTAGCCAAATATAAGGGAATCTATGCTACTCACTTTAGATATGTTTCCGGCTCTCTATCTTCTGCAACCCGGGAAGCTATAAAGATAGGAGAAGCAGCCGGTGTTCCAGTTCAGATTTCGCACTTTAAAGCCTTTGGAAAACTGTTCTGGGGGACACTTGGAGATGCCTACAAAATCGCCATGAGGGCGAGGAAAAAAGGAGTGGAGGTAACATCAGACACCTACCCCCATCTGGTAAACTCCACGAGACTGTTTATGACAATGCCTTTCCACCTGTACTTGAAGGATGGGGCCCTAGACCCAGAAGGCTTTCATGAAAAAATTAAAAGAATCAGAGAAGATCCAAAGCTAGAAGCCCAAGTTAAAAGGGAGATAGATCAAATTGCTAGCGATGTGTGGGGAGTGGATGTAAAATCTGGTGACTTGTCTGAGTGGAGAAAAATTATTGTTTCCACTAAGGGAGATCCCATATATAATGGAAAGTCGTTGGAGCAAATAGCAAAGGAACAGAAAAAGGATCCCAGAGATGTGCTCATAGACATTTTCATCAAACACGGAATTAAGCCCGGAGGCACATTTCTATCTTTAAGGGAAGAAGATAACCAAGTAACATTGACACATGAGATTTCGATGATCTCCTCGGATGGCGGGGTTGTTCCAAATAAAGACACTTATGTTAATCCATATTATTATGCTGCGTTTACCCAAACACTGGCAAAATATGTTAGGGAGAAGAATTGGCTCACTCTACCCGACGCGATACGTAGAATGACTTCGTTTCCAGCCCAGAAGCTGGGTTTAATTAATAGGGGATTGTTGAGGGTTGGAAACTACGCTGACATCACCATATTTGACCCTGATAAAGTTCAAGATCTCTCGACAAACGAAAATCCCCACCAGTATTCAGTGGGCATAGAATACGTCCTAGTGAATGGCCAATTTGCTATTAAAGAGGGAAAATTCACGGGAATAAGGGCAGGCAGAGGAATCTTGAAAAACAGGCAAGAAGTTTAAACAAGTTTACCTCACATTCCTCACATCTTGCAAATCTTTTGTATTTTTTTTCTTTTTCACCAATTTCTGTTCATTTCTCCTGTAGAATTTGAAGGGCCCTAAAAAAATCTTCGGCGAAGGTCTGGCACTCTTCATATCGACTTGTAAATATCGCAAAAATAGAAAAAAATAAACCAAGGGTTTGGGAAGTGAGATATACAGAAAACGTTAGGAATAGTTTTTATAAGTTCACACCAAAACTTAGTATTGTAGATTCTTAAGGAGGAATGAAGATTGGTAAAGGTTAAATGGTGGGGCCATGCCACATTCGAAATCAAAGGAAGCAAACTAACAGTAATCACGGATCCTCACGGAGGCTCAGTGGGATTACCTAACCCTAAATGTTCTGGGGATATTGTTCTGGTTTCACATGACCACTTCGACCACTACTCAAAAGTCGAAGACGTATGTAAGGGCGGCGCCGAAAAGGTTCTGTGGATGGCAGGCACCAAAACAGTTAAAGGAATTCCAATAAAGGGAATACAGGTATTCCACGATGAGAGTAAAGGCAGTCAAAGGGGCAAAAATGTCATCTACACATTTGAAATGGATGGAATAAAGTTCTGCCACCTAGGCGACCTAGGACATGTCCCCTCAGAATCCCAAATAAGAGAAATCGGTGAAGTCGATGTACTTTTCATTCCAATCGGCGGAGTCTTCACCATAGACTCCTCAGGAGCCACCGAGGTAGCTAACCTAATAAAGCCAAAAATAGTAATTCCCATGCACTACAAGACTCCAGGTTTATCGCTCGGTCTAGGCGACGTAAAGTCATTTACTAAGGGTAAGCCGAGAGTGAAGGAAGTCCCATCCTCAGAAGTAGAAATAACAAAAAGCAATTTACCGAAGGAAACCGAGATTTGGGTACTAAAACTGTAAAACTTTTTGATTCTTTTTTACTTTTTAAAAATAAAATCAGAATCTTTTTATTTCCTCTGCATCCTCTTTAACAGGACAAAAACTTTATTTTCCATAAAACTCGCAGCACCACCTTTTATTCTGGAAAATGGAGGATTGATTGTGAACATTGAGAAAATTAGAGAGGATTTCCCCGTAACTAGAGAGTGGGCCTACTTTAACACGGGTTATTATGACCCCTTGCCTCGCCCAGTTGTACAAGCTATGAGCGATTTTTTAGCGGAATGTATGTGTACTGGACAAGGAAACTGGGAAAACTTGTTCGATTTTGAGGAGAAAAAAGAGAGGACAAGAATAAAACTGGCAAACATGCTGGGAGCCTCGCCAGAAGAGATTGCATTAACTAGAAGTACTACTGAGGGCTACAACCTAGCATTGCAGAATATTGATTGGAAGAAAGGAGACGAAATAATCATCAATAGTGTGGAGTATCCACCTAACCGTTACATATACAACCTTCTAGTCGAAAGTTCGGAGTACAGCTCGTAACTGTAGAAGCTGACGAGGAGGGAATCATCAACCCAGCAGATGTGGAACAAGCCATAACAGAACACACCAAACTCATATCTATGTGCCACGTTGCCTACCACCCAGGAACTATTTTACCCGCTGAGGAAATTGGAAAAATTGCTTCAGAAAACAATATTCTCTACGCTCTGGATGGAGCCTAAGGACCAGGATACATTCCGGTGAATGTGAAAAAACTCAGGTGTGACTTTTACGCTGTAGCGGGGCACAAGGCTCTCTGCGGACCCGTAGGTACGGGTTGTCTATATTTCAAAAGTGAGCATGGAGAAAAAATGCAACCACTAATAGTAGGTGAACCATTCCTCTTCGGAGCAGAACCAACTGAAACCATCTCAGAGGAGGGGAGGTGGCTGCCCCCTATAAGTTTGAGGCAACCTCCCTAAATTATCTGGGGTTCATTGGTTTGGGCGCTGCAATAGACTACATGAATAGAATTGGTATTGAAAACATTAGAAGAAGAAACATGATGCTTACTTCCTTTGCCATTGATGAGCTAACTAAGATCCCTAATCTTAAGATTGTTGGAACAAAAGACGTTAATAAAAGAGTTGGCCTACTGTCCATAGATCTTCCCGGTTACCCTGCGATATTGTTGATGCCCTTCGCTGCAATAAGGAAAGTTATTTTTAGACCGGTTAAGGATAGTATCTCCCGAATTAGTATACACTATTTTAATACAGAGGAGGAAATCTTAAGAGTAAAGTTTGTCATAGAACAGGCCATTAAACTCTCAAAAATCAGAGAGCTCCTCTGAAACATTTTTTCCACCCTTTTGGAAAATTCTCCTAGGTTTACTTTTTTGTTCTGTTTTTGTTTTGTTTCGCTTTGCTTTTTGGGGTTTGAAGTTTGATGGGTTGTGTAGAAGTATTAACAATAGTAAAGCTTAAATAGATTTAATTATTTGTATAGTTGTGCGATACCGGTGCAGAACCGAAGTAAAACCGAGGTAATAAGATGATAGTAATAGAACTATTCTATTCCAAGAACTGCCCCTACTGCCCTACGGCCAGAAAAATGATTGAGGAATCAGTCCAAGAAATAGAAAAAGCTTTTAATGAATGCATAATAGTGAACGAAATAAATGTGGAAACAAAAACAGGCCGCGAAAAGGCAAAACTGTATCAGGTTGAAGGCGTACCCACCATTGCGATAAATGGTTTAGTGACTTTTGTGGGAGTCCCACCCAGCACCCAATCCCTAGTAACCGCAATTAGAAAATTCATAGACCCCAATCAAATATATGTATAATAAGGTATAGGATTCGATTTTTTATTCTTTAAATTTAAAACAAGTTATTGCTTCTTCTAAATTTGTAAATAAAAAAACTAGGTTGTTTGAGGAAAGTAGATTAACAAGAAAATCTACCTTAGTGTGGGGTGCAAACTTGTCTAAAGAGCTAGTATCTTTAAGAAGGCTATTAAAAAGGTATTTCAGACTAATCGCAGATTACTCCAAGGAACTTTACTCGGTGGACGATGGGTTCACAAAACAAACAGAAAAGGAATTTAAACAATATAAAACTAACCTTGTTCTTGAAGTAATCCAACAGTCCACCACGTCTCTATCACAGTTCATATTATTCCTAGGACACACTTGTAAACGCCTTGAACTTCTGGTTTGAATTTTTCTTCAGCATAATTAATTCTCTCGGGACGCAGCAGTATTATGATATTATCCGCGGGAAAGTACGACTGGAAGAAATTGTAAAACCCGAAAAGGTTGACCTACACTTCCTGAGGTTTAACGTGGAAAACTCTGTAGCCTTCATTTATCCAAAAATAAAAGAACTATTCTCGCTTCTACTATCCGAGGTAAAAGGTCTGCTTAGCATTTTAAAAACCATAAAGTCTGAGGTCGCGGAACAATTTATAAATGAGTTGGAAGAAACACTAGGAAAGTGGCTGGCATCTGAGGAAAACCTCTACTGCATAATTGAGGAGGCACTAAAGGACAAATCGGTAAACAGCGTGGATAAAATCATAAGCTTAGCCAACTATCTAATCGATTTCGCCCGAAGCTTTCTCCGCTGCATCGGGTATATTAGTCCATCTATAAAGGCAGGAGGGCAGTACGAACTCGACGACTTCGTTAAAGTCTTGGAGCGGATTAAAGGTATACAAAAGGATTTAACATTAATCCTTGATTTTCGTAGAGAAGCATATGAACATTCAGAAAAGTTTAATGAGCAAATACCAATAGCTCTTTGGGGAGACAGGGAGACGGCTCTTAAAAAGTTTGAAGCCTTTGCCCGTTTCGAATTAAAAACTGATAAATTGATTCCGGAAAATTTTAGTGCTGAGGATCTGGCCTTTGGTTTAGTGCAGGCAAAGGCAGAACTCAACATTGTTAGTAATGCAATCGAAATGGAAAAAGAAAAAATATACGCACTTAAAGCCGCAGCAGATCTTCTTGAGAGCCCTATCCTAGAAATCCTATATCAAGGCATATTGAAGAGAAGAAAAATAGCAAAAAAGTATATACAGCTTCTCTACCAAAATTTGGATAATTTACAGAGAGAAACACAAAAAGTCCTAGAGTCAAAAGGCCAACATTAAATGATATAAAAGTTGATAGAGATTAATTTTATGATTTTTGGGTTTTTGTACTAATCCTTAAATAAAAACTATGATAAAAGAATAGTTGAAAAAATTTTTCAGGTGGTGTTTCCTTATGGCGGAAGAAAACTCATTCCAAAATGTTCTACATCAATTGGATAAAACTGCCGAAATAATGAATCTCGATCATAACATTCACAACTTTCTAAGAAAACCCCAACGCTCCCTTGAAGTATCCATACCTATAAGAATGGATGATGGTAGTATACAAGTCTTTGAGGGTTACCGGGTGCAATATAATTATGCGCGTGGGCCGTGTAAGGGTGGAGTTAGATATCACCCTTCTGTGACCTATGACGAGGTTAAGGCTCTAGCCGCCCTTATGACTTGGAAATGCGCAGTTGCAGACTTGCCCTACGGTGGAGCTAAGGGAGGGGTTGTTTGTAATCCCAAAGAAATGTCCCAAACAGAACTAGAAAGACTAACCCGAAGATATACTTATATGATTCTTCCAATAATTGGGCCAGAAAAAGACATTCCCGCCCCAGACTTATATACTAATGAACAAACTATGGCTTGGATGATGGACACCTATTCAATGATTACAGGTTACTCTGTACCTGGTGTTGTAACTGGCAAACCCTTAGAAATTGGAGGGACAAAGGGAAGATCGTACGCCACAGGTAAAGGCGTAATGTTCATAACTCGAAAAGCCCTCGAAGACTACAACATACCAATAAAAGGCGCCACTGTAGCCATTCAAGGCTTTGGTAAAGTGGGCTCCTACGCAGCTCAGTTTCTAGCTGAGAAGGGATGCAAGATAGTCGGCATCACAACCGTGGAAGGGGGACTATTTAATCCCGACGGTATAGATATACCAAAACTATTGAGCCATGTAAGAGAAAAGAAACCATTTGGGGAGTATGAAGAGAAAAACTTGGAATACGTCCCCGACCTAGAAAAAGCCAATAAACGGCTAATCACTCTGGACGTAGATGTACTAATTCCAGCGGCTATGGAAAATCAAATAACACATGAAAACGCAGGAGACATAGAAGCAAAAATCATAGTAGAAGGAGCAAATGCCCCCACAACACCCAAAGCAGATGAAATCTTAATAGAACGTGGAATACCAGTAATACCCGACATCCTAGCAAACGCAGGAGGCGTAGTGGTCTCATACTTCGAATGGGTCATGTCCCTTCAGGCTTTCCTGTGGAGCGAAAGGGATGTTAATGTGAGACTCAGAGATTTAATGCTCAAAGCATACGAAAGTGTATCTTCAATCCATAAGAAAATGAAAGTAGATTTACGCACAGCAGCCTACATATTGGCAGTGAGCCGGGTAGCCAAAGCAATTGAGTTAAGAGGCCTATTTCCCTAAACATCCTATAACCAACTCCACGAAGTTAGTCCATTTTTTATCTATTTTCTTTCACAACTTTAGAGAACCAATAATCATACTATTGCAGTATTAAGTTAACTCCACGTTTAAAAAAATGAGGAAGTCTCAGTTAAAAATAGGTATTTGAAGACTAATCTTGACAGGGGTGATGTGGGTCCGCGACTATATTTTAGTAGTTTTTTGAGACTTATCGGAAAATAAACTATAGATGTTTCAATCTGGAAGCCAAATCTAATGAATCCATAAAATAGGTGAGGAAGGATTATATAGGACTAACTATTTGTACTGTTAACGCTAATTTAGTAACCGCGAACAAACTTACCTGAAACTTTGGAGTAGTGATTATTTTGGATATAACCATTACACAGATGGCACTGGAATACATTGTCAAAGCGTCGGAAACAATTTCCAACAGCAAAGAAAAACCAGCCTTGGCCATTTGGGCGGATAGGGTCCACACTTGAGGCGGTAGCCGAGTGGAAATAAGGTTGGATGTGTACCCTGAAAATGAAATCCTAGAAGTTGAAGGATTTGAAAACAAGGGTAATTTGAATGGCGCTGATATACCGCTCTACATACACAAAAACGCTTATGACTTCCTGCCGGAGAAACCAAACATTGACTGTTCAGGACTTCTCTTAAAGAGACTATTCATCTCCAACTTTACACCCGTACGCTTTGGACGATGTTAAACTATGGGGAAAGGAAATGATTCACCTCCTAAAAGTATAAGGGGTGGTAATCCGACGGACAAGCACCGTCAAAATTCCCCAAATATTTTCTACCCCCTTCCCACTAAACTAGTAAGCATTATTTCTCGTTAGATCCATCGCTTAGGGATCATATTGTTAATTTTAGCGAGTCGTACCCAATTATGATTTTTTCCCGAAGAGGGTCTACTTTTTCTTGTAGCTTTTCGTGGGGAGGATTTAGGTGAGCAAGGTGGATTAGTACCGTTTTTTTGGCATTCAAGGTGTTTGCTAGTTCTTTGGCCTCATTTACAGTCATATGGTGGTCTAAGAAGTGGGTTGGCTTGTCAATGAATGCATCAGTTATAAGGAGGTCTGGATTTTTTATGAGTCGAAGCGATTCTTCGGGAATTTTCACTCCAGTATCCCCAGTAATCACAAGTTTTTTGCCATTTATGTTGAAGCTGTAGCCTATGGGTTGTATGTAAGAAGCGGGGTGGGTAACGTTCCATGTGGGGTGATAAACGGGAAAGGCTTGAAACTGGATATTGTGATAGTCTACGGTTTCATAAAGCTTAATCTCTTTACGTTTTGCATTAATTATTTTGAAGCCCATTCTCTCCAGAATAAAGTCTAGGGTTTCTTTTAATCCGAACACTTTAATGAAATTTTGGACACGGTAAAACTCACTGAATCCCAGAATATGGTCATAGTGGTGATGAGTGTAGAGAACAGCGGCGATTCTCCTTATTCCTTCACGGATTAGCTGAGCCCTCAGGTCTGGACCAGTATCTATGGATATGTTTCTGTCCTTTTCTGGATCACGTATAAGTATCCCAAATCGAGTTCTAGAGTTTGGAATCCCCTTCTCCCTCGCCAAGGTACACGACTCACAGTTACAATTCAAGGTAGGGGTTCCAACCGTGTCTCCACTTCCAAGAATAATGATTTCCAACTCAAATCATCTCTCTCGAGAAACAAGTTAGCTTGCTTTCTGATTATTGTTCCGCATCATCATGAAGAAAACTATGGCGACTGTTTCCTGATTTTTTTCTTGATTAAACTTTCACTAAACTTAATATAAATACTACTGGTTTACGAATTAAATATTGAAGTGGAAAATAATTGTAAAGAGCCTTTTCTAACTCGGTTTGGTGTATTTTGTTAGAAAGCCTTGCGCCAGGGAGCGGGCGAGATCCTTTGCGTGGTTTGGTGCAAACTCATCCAGACCTTTTCCATAGGTTTGAACAATGAACTCAGCCACTTTTTCAAGGTCTTGTTCTTCTTTGTAGATTTTAATTATTTCGTTATTCCACTTGTACGTAACTTTCACAGTGTCTTTCAAGGATAGGTAGCCTTCACGTGCTGTTTTGGCTCCAAAGTGGGCAAATCCTATGATTTCAGGTTGGTAGGACTCTATTTTCCTAATTGTTGCAACAAATGTTTCTAAATCGAATTCTGGTGGGAAGGCTGTGGGTGTGATGGTTTTGGTTTGAGGCATGTGTATACCAACTGCGTCTCCAACGAACAAGAATCTGCTTTTGGCTTCGTAGAAACTTATGTGGTCTTTGGAGTGTCCTACGGTGTCCAAAATTTCTATTTCCACACCGTTACCTAAATTGACTAAATCACCTTCCTTTACCACATCAAAATTATTTATAGGTTTCATCTCAATAGCGGGATCCCCGAATGTTTGTCTTCCGCCATCAACAAGTTTCTCAATTATTGCGGACACTGTGAGACGCTTGGCGCTCTTATCTGAAACCAGCACCCTGGCTTTAACAAACTCATGTTCCAAGTAAGCTGCGCCACCCGCATGGTCAAAGTGACAGTGGGAAGGCATTATGTAGGCAATATCATCCCTCTTTATTCCCAAGTCCAGTACTCTTTCAACCAAGTTTTTAACAGTACTGTTGGAGCCCGTATCAAGAATAGCTGCCTTTTCTCCCTTCACCACAAATACGGAAGTGGAACCCAGCTTCCCATGCATTTTAACATCAACCAGATATACATTTTCACCAATTTTAGAAGTTTTGGTAAACCACAAAAGAGACACCTACAAAACCTTTTGGTATATTTCCACAATTTACTAGTGATACTTAACATTTACGTATTGTACACACAAATCTACTAGAAAGTTTAAAAAACAGAGTAAATGCCTCACGTAACAGTTTTCTGAAATACAAATATATAATAATCTCTTGGTCTTCTACCAAATTTATGTGGAAGAAGCTCTTTTGGGTTCGAGCTCACTCCTAACTGCGGGTTTTTTATTTGTTCTGCTCTGTGTTAAGTAAACTCCAATAAGAGTTAACGCCATTCCCACTACGCTTATTTCTGTGTAAAATTCGTAGAGAAAAATTGCTCCCAAAATTGTGGTTACTATGGGCACCAAGAGTAGTGCGATGCAGGCTGTTGACGCCTCTATATCGTGAAGGACTTCGTACCAGACGAAGAAGGTTAAAACCGAAGACACCACTCCAAGAATGACTAGGGAGGTCCAACCTAAACCGGATAGGCGTGTAAGGGGGACAAAGCCTTCGGCGATAAATGCTGTTATGAATAGTAGAATGGTTCCAAAAGGCACCGATGTTGCAGTCATCAGATAGGAATCTATATTCGCCGCTATTCTCTTGGCCAGAATTGCCCCGACCGCCCATGAGAATGCAGCTCCGAACACTACAATACTCCAAATGCTTCCTGATAGAGTGGGATTAGTTGCTATAACCACGAGTACAACTCCCGTGTATCCCAAAAGAAGTCCTACGGCTTTTCTCTTTGTTATTTTTTCCCCCAGGAATATTGCAGCAAGTATTGTAACTATTATTGGATCTGTGTTCACAATTATTGATGCTTGTCCGGCGGGCACGTACTGCAGCCCATAAACTTCTAAAAAGTAGTATGAGAATACATTAACAGCACCCAGAGCGCAAATAGAAAAAGTTTCATTCCTAGTAAATTTCAAGATTTCTCTATATTTTCCAGTTATCAGCAGGGAAACTATGAGGATGCTGGAGGCTAGGAGGAAGCGGTAAGCAGTAAATGTTATGGGAGGCATGTCTCTGAGAGCATACTTAATGAATATGAATGAGGAACCCCATGTTAGTACCACAAAGGTTAAACCGCTTGCAGTGCTAAGCTTCAAATTTTTTCCTCCAATATGGTTAGCCTTAAATTGTAAAGGCTATTAAGCTTTTTTCATTAAAATAAAAAATTTTCAGGAGAAAAATTCTCAAAAAATAAAGTTGGCTACTCAAAATTTATTAAACAGTAAAGAGAATATAAACAATCAAGAAGCCATAAAAAATTATACCCAAACTGTAATCTCGTAACGTGAGGTGTAATTAATTGGTCAAACTGGATGAGGTTGATATTAAGATACTAAATATACTCCAAGAGGATGGAAGAACTAGTGTAGCCGAAATAGCGCGTCAGGTTAAGCTGGCATCTCCCTCGGTTCATGAAAGAATCTCCAAACTGGAAGAGGAGGGGATAATTAAAGGTTACACCGCCATACTGGATGCAAAAAAGCTGGGTAAAGATGTCACCGCCTTTATTGGAATAAAGGTAAACCACGCACTCGCCACTGGCGACTCGGTCATGAACGAACTTATGAAGATTGATAGCATTGTCGAGTCCCACACAGTTACCGGAGAGGACGACATTCTCATAAAAGTCAAAACCGAAAACACCTCATCCCTAGAGGATATACTAAACAGGATATACTCCATAAAAGGCGTACTAAACACCATAACCACAGTAGTTTTATCAACAACACTAGAAACGCTAAAAATCAAAATTGGATAAAACCCTAAGAAGAGCCATAAACCCAGGAACAATTTTTAATCCTCTTTAAACTGCCCATTACAAGCTACTGCTGTATAATTCTAAAAGAAAGCACTTCCATAAAGGGGGGATACTCTGGATAACACTCCCGCTGAGGAGGTATAGCCAAGCATTGGCTGTATTTCTGAATTTCCAGATTAGAGCAGCGAAGCTCTACTGGTTTTACCACTTCTTCTCTGATTTTCTCTTATGCATATCATTTTTTCCTATCATGTTACTCGAGCTCACACTCTAGATATGGATATCCTGTTTTTAACACTTACAACAAATTCTTTGAAGTAATAAACTTTCGAAATTTTTTTATAGTTAATTTATTAATATAAAAATTTATTAAATTAAAATATAAAAAATCGTTTAATATTCAGTTGGATTCAAATACTCAAAAAAGGAAAAAACTAAAACCCAAAAGCCAACCGAGTTGAACATATTGATAATACACAACATTTACATTATAAGCTCCGAAGGAATATGCACCCTTAGCATAAAACTAGGCTCCATAGATACAGATCCACAAATAATAGCAGGAGTCTTTGCAGCCTCTCAAAAATTTTGGGCCCACCTTACAGGCGAAGACCCTCAGTCTATAAATTTTCACAACTTAAAAGCGCACTTGAAACAGTTTAGCACAGGAGAAAAAAATTGGTACCTTGTAATTATTATAGAATTTGAAAATCCACAAATACTAAGAACAGTTGAAAAAAGTATATTAGAGGTGGTAATGAAGAACAAGGAGATTTTCGAAAAATTTGTCGCCGACACCAACGAAATCAGCGTCGATGTTAAAAACCAAATCCTAGAAAAATTAAGAAAAATCCATTGCCCCTATTTACAGACAAGAATCTTCAAAAACTTTTGCAAATTAAAAATCAATAGACTTGAAAAAAACAACTGCAACATGGTAAGCATGTCTGATTGCAAGGAGAAGATAAAAGGACAATTAAGCCCCTCCGAAAAAAGTTTCTAGTCAACTAAATTTGCATAGTAGCGGATGATGGCAATGAGTCTACAATTTAGTACATGGTTATTTTTTTCAATTGTCCTGGTAAGCGTTTTCCATCTTGCAGGAGTATCTATATTCTTCAAGCCCTTTATGTGGAAATTACCCTTAGAATCGGAATTTAAACAGGAATACTTCCAAGTGTCACGAAAAAGTAGAGGGGAAGGAATGTAGATGCCAAAGAATAGTAAAATGTATACCTTTGGGAAGCCATCCCACAATTTGAATCAAATTGCACCGTGGATTTTTATGTTCCAAATAAAACATTTATAAACAAATTTATGATTAAATATACAAGACGAAACTGATGATCCAGCAGAGTCCTTATATGTAGTGGTGTCGATGAAAAAATACAAAACGGAAAAGTATATTTTGTTCGGAGTTGTAAGAATTGATTATTCATAATATTTATATTATAAATTCTGATGGGATTTGCCCCGTAAGTCTAACTCTCGGTTCTATTGAGGCAGATCCCGATTTAATTGCGGGAATTTTCACCGCGTCCCAGAAGTTCTGGGGGGAGGTCACAGGAGAGACACCCCAATCCATCTCCTTTAAAAATATGAATGCGTATATTAAGCCTTTTTCTACAGGTGAAAAGGACTGGTATTTGATTCTGATATCTGAGGCGGAAAAACCGGAGATTTTAAAAAAAGTAGAAGACACTATATTCAAGATTATAGAGGAAAAAAAGGAACTGTTTGAAAAATTTTTTGCGGACACCACAGATATCAATAATATTGTGGGCGGAGCCATACTGGAATCATTAACGCTGATTCCCTGCCCCCACATAGGTAAAGGTCTTTTTAAAACTGTGTGTGAAATTGACGGTAAACAAATAGAACCCAAATATTGTAACTGTGTTTCCATGGCCACATGTAAAACCAAAATCAGGGAATACCACAAAGAAGATTCCTCAATTGTAGGGCTGTTTGACAAGTTTTTCGAAAGCCTAAGATAAGAAAAGGCACATGTCCCAAAAAGGAACCAAACCCCACCCCTATCTTTCACAAAACACAATTACATATGTTCAAACAACACCCAATTTTAATAACCTTGATACCCGTACCTCTTTTCCTTTTAGATACACGTATAGAAAGATGAAGGGCAAGGATAACGGCATCGCAGAGTCATCTCATAATAAGCAAATACGCTTGTAGTCGTATTTTAAATTTGGAGTATATTTAATTAGCGAATGTGGTTTGGTCTAATTCCTATTTTTCCAAAAGGCAATCTAGTTTTGAAATTTTTCTCCGGTTAATATCGCTCATAAAAAATCAGGAAAGACATCATGGCATTTGGAGCCTATTTCTTGTTTTCAACAAATTATAAATATCTCCTACGATAATTAATTTTTCAATATGCTCTAAAATGTTAGGTACCATATTATAAGCGACTTTGCCAAAAAAGGTGTAGTTTATGTTGAGTTTGGAGCAATTTATAATTTATGCCTATTTCTTCAGTGATTTTTACCGTTTATCTGCTGTTTTGGGCGTCTCCCCGGGGATGTATGCCAAGCTTTATTTCTCAGCGTTCGCATCGCTAGTAGCTTTTCTAGTTTCAGCTCTGCTTTTTATCAAATCTCGAAAACAACTTCCTGGCACTAAACAATTCGTCCTTCTTTCCATAGCAACTTTTGTTGGTGGACTCTCCACACTAAGCGTAGCCATTGCTTCGTATTTCTACATCACAATGCCCAGCTTTTTCACCTTTGTTCCCGCTACAACATTTGTAATGTATCGCTTACACTTTATCTCCGTCCCTCTGATTCTAGTGTTTTTCTGGCTATTCTTCTCGCAACTAATCCGGGTAAAGAGAGTGATACTCTACATTTTCCTCTTAGTATTCTTAATAGTGCTAATTCTTAATTCTATTACCACAATAACTGCGGAAGAAGTACAGCTAACGCTTTCTGTTAACATGAACTTAGTTGCCTCCTTACTAACACTCGTTGTCTGGCTAGTTGCCTTCTTTATAATTGCTCTCTCCTTCTATTACTACGCTTCCAAACAAAAAGACGAGCGCCGCATAATGGGCCTGATTCTAGGAACCGCCGCGGTCTCCGCAATAATGGTTCAAGTATCCAATTTGTTTGCACTCCTCCTGAGCAATGCAGTTCTGGAAGCCAGTGTATGGTTATTTGCAGCATTGGCCTTCACATTAATGTACTTTGGATTACTGCCTCCAAAACGCCTCTTGCCCAAGCAACAAACTGGACAGTAGCTACTTTCTATCATATTCTAACTATATTATTTTTTTATTTTGCTATGAAAACGTGTTTTCATTTTTGCCATGAAAAACATTTTTCATACTTTATCTGAAACGCTCTCAGCGTATGTTGGTTTGTCTAAGAAGCGTAGCTTATGTAGGTTTTGTAAAAGTTGCAATAGTTATTAATAGTAAGAGTTGTTTCTTGGAACTAAGAGGTTAAAAATAATGCCCGACATCGTTAAAGAGTTTGAGCCAGTTTTCTTCCCCAAATCTGTAGCCATTATTGGGGCATCGAGAACCCCCAGCAAACTCGGATATCAGAGCCTGAAGGCGCTAATTGAGGCGGAGTACAAAGGAAAAATTTATCCCATCAATCCAAATGCAGAAAATGTGGGGGGATACAAGTCCTACCCCAGTATTCTGGAAGTTCCAGATCCCATTGATCTGGTGATAATTTCACTGCCTCCTGATGGAGTATTAGACGCGGTTAGGGAATGCGCTAAAAAGAGGGTGAAAGGACTAGTAATCTTTGCTTCCGGCTTCAAGGAGTTGGATGAGCAGGGAGCTCAAACTGAGAAAGAAATGGCAAGAATATGTGATGAGGCGGGAATCAAGATTATCGGACCCAATACTATCGGGATGATGAACTCTTACTGCAATTTGAATGCTAGCTTCGCTCCCATAGGAAAACTATCCAAAGGAGACATATCTCTTGTTAGCCAGTCTGGTGGAATGGGTACAACTCTTCTGTCCTACATCCTTGAGGAAAATTTGGGATTCAGTAAGTATGTAGGTGTAGGAAACCGGGCCAACGTAGAGATAGCGGACATGCTACTCTACCTAAAAGAAGACCCCACCACCAAAGTCATCTGCCTGTTCATAGAAGGTCTAGATAAAGCCCGCGAATTCTTACAGGCGGCAACAGAGGTGGCTAAAGAAAAGGCGGTAATAGTATACAAAGTGGGAAAGACAGAAGTATCCAACAAAGCCGCCTTCTCACACACAGGGTCCCTCGCAGGCACCTATCAACTATATAAAGCAGCATTCACCCCAATAATGTTCGGAAGATTTGGATATTGAGAGGGTTTTCAGCTATTTGACTGGGTGATGTGTTCGTTTCTCACCCCACTTCCTTTTTCAGCCAGCAAACTTACCTCCAACTGGTTGGATGC
>JAHAWU010000224.1 GCA_018383815.1 Candidatus Jordarchaeia archaeon
CAACAAAAACGAAGAGCACCAAAAAGGAGAAAGGAAAATTGAAGAAAATATTAACTCTAGCAATAATCTCTCTGCTGCTCATCTCAACATTTTCAATACTCACACCACAAGTGAAAGCTGAGACTAGTGGTGCAGAAGAACGCTCTTTTCAGGAAGAAGTGATAAATCCCTATCCAAATGGACTGGCCAATCTACTAACAACGGGTGGAACAACAAAGGTTGTAATTATTACTGAAGGTTGGGGTCCAATTACTGGATATACTCCTTGGCAAGACAAGGATTTCTGGTTAGATGTTTTAACAGAAATAGGTGGCTTTGATGTTGACTGGTATAATGGTGTTCCCTCGACAGAAATGTTAATGATTTATGATTTGGTTATCTATACTGCTGGAGGCTATTGGTATCCACTTGATCAAGTGATAAACCCGCTTCGAGAGTACCATTTTGCTGGCAAGCCTTTGATTGTGGTAGCTCCCGATATTAACTATAACTGGTGGGCTGGAGTTCCTGAGTTTTCGAGAGATGTTCTGCATATTGAGGGTGCATTAGGTATTATGCCCCATGTGAGCTATTATGTATACGCTGATACGGGACATCCTATAACCCAAGGACTTCCAACTGACATCTATATTCCGGCTGTTAACTCTTGGCCAGATGCTTTTGATCCAATGGCTGATGCTGAAGGAGTTTTAACCCAAGGCTACATTTCGGAAACGGAGTTTGGTGTTGGAACTTGCTCGGGATTACCCAGTTATTCTCCCTACAAACCTGTAGGACTTTATGGTGTTGTTGCCTACCCTGGCTCAGCTACTGAAGGAAGAGTTGTTACCTTCGGATTTGTTCCTTGTGGAATAGATTACATTATTGGCAGACCTTTAGCTATGAATGTAGTTAATTACGCTTTAAGGGCGCCCCAAAAGATGGTTAGGCCAGTTGAAGGGTATTTGACTTCAAAGTTTGGATGGAGGCATCGCAACTGTCAACAGGAGTGGCACAACGGTATCGACATCAGCGATATTGAAATCTTGGGTAGGGCGATTCAGGCACCAGTGGGTGGTATAGTGGTGGGGGTTGGGTATGATGATAAAGCTGGAAACTGGATTAGAATCTATCATGGAGATGTCATGAGAAAAGATGGCACTGTGGGTCCAAAGGTTACGACGGGATATTGCCACCTTCTAGAGCTTCCTTCCCTTAAACCTAATGACGTAGTTAGGCAAGGGGATGTAATTGGTAAGGTCGGAAGTACAGGGGATTCGACCGCTCCTCATTTGCATTTTGTTATCCGAGAGGGAACCCAACTTGTTGAAGGTAAAGTGATCGCCCTTGGCAAAGAAGTCAACCCTCTGAATTATGTGCATTACCAACCATTACCAGGAGTAAAACAGTTGGATGTAAAAGTCAAAAGTCCGGTTGATATTATCCTTACGGATCCAGACGGCTATCTAATAAGCAAGGATTTAATTGAAATAGAGCTGACTGCAACTTATTTGGAAGAAGACCTCGATGGGGACGGCGATTTAGACGATCAAATATCAATTATCGGCCCGAAAACGGGAGATTATCTAATTACCATAGTGCCCGAACCTATTGCACTTCCTACGGATACATACACCCTTGAGGTCCTAGCCGATGGCATCAGTCTGGTTTTAGCAGAAAATACTCAGATTGCTAATATCCCAAGTCAGGGGTATGGGGTAGAGTTTACAGAAATGAAGATGACTCCTTTCGTCCCGATTATCATCGATATTAAACCCGGCAGTGATCCTAATAGTATTAACCTAGGCGCAGAAGGAGTAGTGCCGGTAGCTATCCTAACGACAGCTAGTTTTGACGCCTCAATTGTTAACGCAGCTACCATCCAGCTAGCGGGAGCTACTGCGCGATTAAAGGGAAAGAGCGGAAATGCCGGCGCTTTGGAAGACGTTGATGGCGATAGCGATTTGGATCTTGTGGTTCATTTCAAAACTCACGAGCTCGCATTAGCTGAGGGAGTTAATAAACTGAAACTAATCGGTTACACGTACGGTGGGGCGCTCATTAAAGGAAGTGACTTGCTGAGAGTTGTCCCTCCAGAATCGTAAGTGCAGACCAGAATAGTATCAGAACAAGAGTAGGACTTAAACAACGAAGAGTGGTCGTAACTGTAGAGGTATAGTCAAGTTACGGTGGAGGAAATGATTTATAAAATAGCCATCCAAAAAATTCTAAAGCTGTAGTTTGGTGAGTTACCTTTATGGTTATATTCCTATCCTGCCTATTATAACCTGAAAATGAACCTATCCATGAACCTTCTTCCACATTACCAAAGTAATCTTGTGCCATTCTCTCATTTTCTGGGAAAAGATCGGAAGCTAGCTTGAAATTGATTATTAAAAGTTCTTTATCTTGATCATATTGCCAACGTAAAGAGGTTTGCCTCGCCTCTCCGCCGATCCACTCAGGGATTTCAAGTATCCCGTCTTCACGAAAAACTAGATAACCTGGGGGAGCTTCACCTCCTGGAAAGAACCATCTACCTGGGATATTTAATTGGGTTATTTCTTCTTTCACTTCTCTCTGTGTTTCTATCTTGGGAAATTTAATAGGAAGGACTTCCCTTGTCTTCCAGCACCGCCAGCCCAAGATCCCCCCGCCAACAATAAAAGCCAAAATCACCACAATCAAAATATACTTCCAGTTAGTCCGAGGATCTTTTAATTTGGCTAGAATTTGTAACTTCATATTGGCATTCGATTTCTTTTTTAACCTCTATTTCATTGTAGGCTAATCATAAATCCTGTCAAGCTGAAATTATCAGAAATTTTTAATTTTCCACAGTTTAGGGTCTTGACAATCGTTTTTGTACGATTAAAATGGAACTAAAGGCATCGTAGTTTTATAATGAAAGCGAGACTTAAAAATAGAATCAGAGAGGTAAGGAAAGAAAAGGAGTTGAAGCAGGCTGTTTTGGCCGAGAAAGTTGGGATTTTTCAGTCTGAGTTTTCCGAAATTGAGAGTGGTTTGAGGAAGCCTAATGTTTATTTGGCAAAGAGAATAGCCAGAACCTTGGGAGTTAATTGCACATCATGTTTTAACGGAACTACGTGTGCAAGAATTTAATCCACCATTCAAAGAAAAGAAATCTTAGAAGATAAAACTCGGCGCAGGCAGGGCTTCGCCCCGCCTGCCTCAAGCCCACTTCGGCGGACAATCTCGATTATCGCTCGCCCTTCGGGCGGGCTCGCTCAAAATCCAAAAATTTGAAAATTCTTAAAATTCTGCTATAATTCTTATTAGCCGCTAAGGCGGAAGCCGATGAGGAAGAAGTTGAAAAACTTCTTGCCGGAGGGGAATGAGAGGGTGCGGCTCCCATGTTCGACCCCTCCGGTTTTTCTCAATTATCAAAATCAAAATCAAATTATTCTATGAAAGAAATTTATTATGACCCAAATTTTTACGAATTCCAGGCATTAGCAGAAATAGCAAAAATGTTTAAAACTCCTATTCAAGCAAATGTAAATTTAAAAGATTTTTCTTCAAAAGAGCAAATTGAAATAGATGGGTTAATA
>JAHAWU010000087.1 GCA_018383815.1 Candidatus Jordarchaeia archaeon
GGGAGGTTCTCCAGGTTTTCTAGGTTTAAGTTTTGAATGACTTCTTCAGCTTTCATAAAAATACATTGGCAGTACCTAACTTTGTAGTTTACCTAAATAACATACATATTACATTGCGCCTGAAGAATTCTTAAAAAAGTTTAAATATCTCTCTTCACTTGGTTTTCGCATCAAAATTCTAAATATTTGAGGGACTCTTCTAATGGTTGGTGAATCACCAAAAGGCGAGTTTGCGGCACGTATACTCAAGACAAAGAGCAAAAAGGCTAGGTGGAAGGACAGGTACTACAAGCGTAGAATGCTTCATCTTGACGTTAAGGCGGACCCTCTAGAGGGTGCCCCCCAAGCAAGAGCTATCGTCCTCGAAAAAGTGGGAATAGAATCTAAACAACCAAACTCAGCTATTAGGAAAGCAGTCAGAGTCCAACTCATTAAAAATGGGAAACAGATCACGGCTTTCCTACCGGGCGATGGCGCTCTAAACTTCGTAGACGAACATGACGAGGTTATTGTGGCGGGCATAGGTGGTGCCAGAGGAAGAGCCTTCGGGGATTTACCAGGGGTAAGATGGAAAGTCGTTAAAGTAAATGGTGTGTCCCTAGAGGCACTTCTATCTGGAAAGAGAGAAAAACCAATAAGGTGAAACCACCATCCAAAACATTCTAAACAAAAATCAAGCTCAATTTAGTTAATAATAACCTAACATAAAAAGGGGGCAAGCATCAATATGAGTGAAGTGAAGGTATTCGGGAAATGGCCCATTGACAATATCGAAATACGTGATGTAGGACTAAGAGACTACATAAACCTCACACCAAAATACATTCCTCACACTGGTGGTCGACACGAGCAAAGAAGATTCCTAAAATCTAAGTTAACCATAGTTGAAAGATTAATCAACAAATTGCAGAATCCAGGGCGGAACGCCGGCAAAAAGATAAAAGCATTGAACATAGTCAGACTCGCCTTTGAAATTATACATCTAAAAACTGGACAGAATCCGGTACAAGTCCTCGTCAGGGCGGTAGAAAATTCAGCACCCAGAGAGGAAACAACTAGGATTAGTTACGGTGGAATAGTTTACCACCAAGCAGTAGATGTAGCCCCCATGAGGCGCGTAGACCTAGCGTTAAGATTCCTAACCGAAGGAGCAAGAAAAGCAAGCTTCGGTAACCAGAAGACCATAGAGGAATGCCTAGCAGATGAACTGATAAATGCAGCAGCCAACGACACAAAAAGCAGTGCAGTAATGAAAAAAGAGGAAAAGGAAAGAATAGCGGTGTCAGTGAGGTAAACAAAACTAAGTCAGATATTTCAATTTATGATAATCTAAAAAGACAACTTCAAAAACCAAATGAAAAAAGGGAAAACCCCAATAATAAAAAGATAACCTATTTTTGAATCAAACTTTTGGAACCTATGATTTTGAATAATTTTGCTCCTACGCAGCTGTGTGGTTGCAACTTTAATGACCTAATACATATACAAGAGAGAGAACCTGATGGCGGATAGCTTGGAAACTGCACTAAGAGACGTTCAAATCCGCAGAATGGAGTTTAAACTGTGCCAAGCCTAACACAAAGAGTATCGGATTCTCATTCTAAAAATATAAAAATTTCCCAACAATAAGGGTAGAACAGCTCGGGAAGTTTTCAGCCAATGATTACATCATCGATCTGGAAATGTCTCCTCGCCAACAGACGTGCGCGGGCAACATTCTTTCCCGCTTTTCCAATGGCAATACCCTTATCTTTGGGATCCACGTTCACGACCGCTACCTTTCTTCCGTTTCTTTTTTCAGTTATGTGAATAGATTTTATTCTTGCTGGAGCGAGAGTATTTTTTATGAAGTCCTCAGGGGTATCAGCGTATTCCACTACGTCTATGGGTTTCTTAATGAAATCCCTGACTCTCTTTATGTTCGTTCCCCGTTTTCCTATAGCCATTCCGATATCTCCCGGTTTTATTACAAATACTATTCTTCCTTCTTCCTCATCCACAATGCAGTCTTTTACCACAGCACCTGTTATGCTCTCAAAGAGAGCTATATACCGGAGTTCTGTTGAGGTGAGTTTCACACTATAGCTTGCTATTTTTTATCCCTCCTTCAATTTTAGTATGTTTGAGTCACCAGGTTGCTCTACTGATAGGCATGCCACCATATGCGGTCTTCCGCATACGGAGCCTAGATCCCAGCTTGTGCCTGCATAGTTGTAGATGGGTATGTTGGAGAGTTTGCTATAGTAGAGTATTTCTTCTCGAGTTTCTTTGGGGCAGTTGGATGCTATAATTACAAGCTGGGTTTTACCCAGCTTTATTTGTCTTATTGTTTTTTTTGTGCCGAGGGTTACCTTTCCGGTTTTAATTGCGAGGTTTATTGCTTTATCGATGTCCATTTTCACTTCTCCTTAGCTTCTTCCCGCTTGGGATATTGACCCATTAGTAGGTCTATTGCTCCAGTGCCTACAGGTATTAATTGGCCTACTATAACGTTTTCGGTTATACCGCTTAAACTGTCTTCTTCTCCCTTTATACTTGCTTCTATTAAATGTTTTACGGTTACCTCGAAGGCCGCCCTTGCAAGTACGCTTTCCTTTTCTCCGCTTATTCCGTGGCGTCCTATCTGCCTTATATCTCCTGAAACCGTCATTAGGTCTGCTACTAACATTATGTGGCGTATATCTACGTCTAGTCCTTGCTCGTCTAGAACCTTGCTTGCTTCTTCTATTATGGCGTTTCTGGCGGCTTCTACCCCTAATGTTTGCGCTACTTCATGTATATGATTTGAACTGGTTCTCGAAATATCAACTCCGGGGATGCGTAAAACATCAGGTAGATTTGTTCCCTCAGAGTACAAAACATACTCGTTTGAGTCCCTTTCCTTTTTGATAACGACCCTGTCGATTCCTGCCACTCCCTTTAGGGTTAGGCTTCTTGTTTTTTCCAAAAGTTTTTGTAGATCCGTTAAGGTTTCAGATTCAGGCGTTAGATAAATTGTGTTTTCTTCAAAGCTTACTTCGCCCTTCCTGAGACCTTTTACCTTTTCCAGCACCATTTCTACTGTGATTCCCTTGTCTTCCAGTAGTTCCGGATCCAGGTTAATTACAATTTGATGTGTGGCGAGGTCTATCTCGACATTGTGGGCAACATTTTCTATTCGGGTAGTTTCAATCAGCCTTGCCACTTCTTTGGCTTTTGCAAGATCGTATCGGTGTTCCTCATCTAAATGGATAGTCATCATGGGAGTTGCAGGGTTGCGCCGAGCATCAACGATTTCAATTAGACGTGGTAAACCTAACGTTACGTTAAGTTCAGCTACTCCCGCATAGTGAAATGTTTTCAGAGTCATCTGTGTACCCGGTTCTCCTAGACTCTGAGCAGCAACTGTGCCAACAGCTTCTTCAGGCTCTATTAAAACTTTTGAATATGCCTTCTTAACTTCCTCTATTATTTTCTTAACCTTTTTGGGGGTTAAATTATCCTCACCAATTTTAGCTTTCAAGGTCTTTTCAAGCTCATCGATTAATGAGTGAGGAAGAAATTCCTCCTTCCTTAGTTCATCTATTTGCTTCGAGATTTCTTCAGCTAACATTTTAAACCACTTACGGGTATTCCAATATTAAGAGATAAGCATAATTTTAGATTCATATCCCATCCAACATAATTACACGTAATCTTCCACTGCTCTCAATCGGCATAAATATTTTTCTTTGTATTGTTTATTCTTCCTCGCTAAGTACTTTTTCAATTATTACATCAATATTTACGGATTTGCCGTGATCACTCTTAGAGGGGTCCACACCGTCCTCACCATACTGGAATTGAATTATGCTACCTGCCGCATTCCTTACCGTCCTATCATACTCTACCTTAATGTCCTGGAGGGCGTTTATCAGCCTTCTCTGCATGTATCCACTAGTACTGGTTCTTACAGCCGTGTCTACCAGCCCTTCTCGACCACCCATAGCGTGGAAGAAGAATTCAATAGGAGTCAATCCCTTTTGGTAACTTGAACTAACAAAACCTCTAGCCTTCGCACTCAAGTCACCCTCTTCAAAGTGAGGCAGTGTTCTATTCCTGTATCCTCTCTGCACCCTGCTTCCTCTCACTGATTGTTGCCCAACGCAAGCGGCCATCTGTGCAAGATTAAGTAAGGTTCCTCTTGCACCCGTTTTCGCCATTATCACAGCATGGTTCTGCATACCAAGATATTCGCCAGCTATATCACCGGCCTTGTCTCGAGCGTTGGAAAGCTCTTGCATAATCAGCATTTCCAAGGTTTCCTCAAGAGTTCTGCCCGGAAGACTTTCAAGTTCTCCCCTTCTATAAGTTGCAATCAGTTCATTGACTTTGGCATTAGATTCTTCCAAAATTTCATTTATACGGGAAAGCGCTTCCTTCGTTATCTCTACATCATCTATTCCCATCGTAAAGCCCTTAGCGGTTATTAGAAGAGTTAACATGCGTGTAACAGAATCAAGAAAGTCCCTCGCCTGATCCGACCCATAGTCCTTGACGATTCTGTGGAACAGGCTACCTGGCACTCCCGCGCCAAATGCGGCCTTATCAATAATGCCGGAGACAAGATTTCCGTTACGAACCACCACAAAATAGTCATGCGGGCAATTTTCTTTTAAGCAAGTATCGCATCTTTTACAGATTTTTGATTTGAAAGAGAGATTCAGGTCTTTAGGTAGAAGGACACTAAAAATCTGTTTCCCAGTCCAGAGTTCCACTGGACTTTTAATAGCAGGAGGCGGAAGTTCAGTACGACCCGCCACCAAGAGGAGGTCACACGTATCCTTCCTGTTGAAGAACGTGTCCTTTTTTGTGAGCAAATAAGCTGCGGAAATAAAATCCTGAATGCCACCTATAATTGGACCTCCGTAGCGTGGACTGAGGATATTTTCCTGAACCCTCATTAAGACATAAGCCTCCGCCCGCGCCTCCTCTCCCTGAGGGACATGAAGATTCATTTCGTCCCCATCAAAGTCTGCGTTATAAGGGGGACAAACACATAGGTTTAACCTAAATGTTTTGAAAGGCATGACACGCACTTGATGAGCCATTATTGACATCCTATGTAGCGAAGGTTGCCTATTGAATAAAACAATATCTCCATCCCGAAGATGCCGCTCTACAACATATCCCACCTCTACCGTATCAGCGATAGCTTTTCGATCCTTCACAAAACGAAGATCAATCCTTCTCCCGTCACTACGTATAACATAGTTAGCCCCCGGAGTATTATCCGGCCCCCTAATAATCAGCTCCTTCATATCATCAATATTCCACTCAGTTATCCTCTCAGGTATCGTCAAAATCTTTGCAATTTCAACTGGCACACCGACCTCATTTATCCCAAGATTGGGATCGGGAGATATAACAGTCCGCGCAGAAAAATCAACCCTTTTCCCAGAAAGATTGCTTCTAAATCGACCCTCTTTCCCCTTAAGCCTCTGCGCGAGAGTACGCAGAGCCCTACCGGACCTGTGTCTTGCGGGAGGTATTCCAGACATCTCATTATCAAAATAGGTGGTGACGTGATACTGAAGTAACTCCCACAAATCCTCCACTATAAGTTGAGGCGCCCCCGCCTCAATATTCTCCCTCAAACGCTGATTAATACGAATAACATCAACAAGCTTGTGTGTAAGATCGTCCTCAGAACGAACACCCGAATCCAAAGTAATACTCGGGCGAACAGCCACTGGAGGCACAGGCAATACAGTAAGAACCATCCATTCCGGCCTAGCATATTTGGGATTTATGCCCATTAAGCGGCAATCACTATCAATAATCCTTTCACATCTATCTCTAACATCGCTCGGAGTTAAACGTATAGAACCTATATCGGTCTCCTCATAAAAAGTAGTAGGCTTCTCCAGACGAATCTTAAGCTGTTTCTCCCCACAATGAGGACAAGTACTAATTCGGGAAGCCCTTTTTATAACCTCAGCTGCAATAGCATCACTCAGAGTCCCCATCTCCCTCTCGTACTCGTCCATTTGCTCCGTAAAGACTTTAATTTCATCCTCAGGCAAAAGAAGACGCGAACAGGAGCGACAGGTAGCCCTCAAAATTTTTTGAAGAAGCTTAGCAAACGCCTCATGAATAACAGGCCTCGCCAACTCAATATGACCGAAGTGGCCCTGACACTCGCCGACCCTTGACCCACATGTTTTGCAGCGTCTGCCCGGTTCTATTGTTCCTAGTCTGCTGTCCATTAGTCCTGAGTCTATTGGGGCTCCGTCCTCATCGTAGGTGTCGGGTGTGATTATTCTGGTGACGGACATTCTTCGAATTTCATCGGGTGAAAGTAGCCCGAATTTTATCGAGTCAACGACTTTGGGCAGTCTGAATGCCACCTAATCAACTCCATGTTAATGTTAAAATTATCTTACGGGATGCAAAAGTAGTAAATGTTTTACACAACCAAAAATGAACCCCGCACAACTTATAAACTTTTCTTCAAAAGAAAAGCTACCCTAGGGACATATAAATTTAATGTGTTTGCGTTACGGATTCGAAGGACGCAAAACAGTTATGGTGCGGTAGTTTTGTGAAATAATGAGTCTGGAGCTTAATTTTTCTTCTTAATTTGTTAAGCTGTTTATAGGACGGTGACGCTTTTGGCCAGGTTTCTGGGCTTGTCTGGGTCGAACCCTCTTTTAGTGGCAATGTAATATGCGAGTAGTTGTAATGGTACGACGTATGTGATTGGTGAAAATGGTGTGGGGGTTGGAGGTATACTAATTATTCTATCGGATAATTTTTTGATTTCGTGGTCGTTTTGCTCTGCTACGCTTATAATTTTTGCTCCTCGTGCCTTCATCTCCATGATGTTTCCGATTATTTTTTCATGTGTTTCGTCGGGTGGTGTGATGAAAACTACTGGAAATCCGGGCTCAATTAGGGCTATTGGTCCATGCTTGGATTCTCCTGCGGGATAAGCTTCGGAATGAATGTATGCTATTTCTTTTAGTTTTAATGATCCTTCCATTGCTGTGGTGGTGCTAATGCCTCTCCCCAGAAATAAGAAGTTTGGCTTGTAGGCATACTCGTAAGCAATGTCTCTTACCAAACTTTCTTCCTTTTTGAGGGTTTTTTCTACAATCTTAGGGGTCTGCAGTAGTCCTTCTCTAAGTTGGTCTATCTCCGCACCCTCCAGAAGCCCTCTAATTTCTGCGATCTGTAGGGATATTAGGGCTAGGCTTGCTAGTTGTACAACGAAGGTTTTTGTTGCTGCTACCCCTATTTCTGGTCCAGCTTGTGTGTATAAGGTGAGATCCGATAACCGGGAGATGGTGCTTCCCATAACGTTGGTGACTGAAATTATTTTTGCTCCGTTGTTTTTAGCGAATCTTACGGCATTTAGAGTGTCTGCGGTTTCTCCGGATTGGCTTATCGCAAGGATTGTGGTATCTTCGTCAATAAGGTTGGTTGTGGATTCTTGAAATTCTGAGGATATTATTGCTTGACTCTGTAAAGCAGATAACTTGGAGAACATATATTTTCCAGCTAACCCTGCGTGGTTCGATGTGCCGGCAGCTATGATGTACAATTTCTTCGAGTCATTTAGAGCTCTGGCTACTTGATCTATTATTTCCGGTCTTATGAGAAGTGTGCCGGTAAGTGCATGGGGTTGTTCATGTATCTCCTTAAGCATAAAGTGGGGATATCCACCCTTCTGGGCCATTTCGGGTGACCAAGATATATCGTATATTTCTGGTTCAACTGCTACCTCGCCGTTAATGGTTTCTACGTGTATTTTATCGTAATTTATGGCTGCTATTTCTCCATCATTTAGTAATGCTATTTTTTTTGTGAATGGAAGAAGTGCAGTAATATCCGAAGCACAATAGTTAGCGTTTTTGCCAATTCCAATTACCAAGGGACTCTCGTTCCTGGCGCAAACTAACACATTTGGCTCCTCTACATAAATTACAGCTATTGCGTATGTTCCCCTTATTTTCTGTAACGCCTTCCTAGTAGCCGTGTAGAGGTCACACCTGGTTTTTGATATGATTTCTTCTATTAGGTGTGGAATTACTTCGGTGTCTGTTTCTGACTCAAATTTGTGTCTTCTCTCCAAATCTTCACGTAGTTCTAGAAAGTTTTCAATAATACCGTTGTGAACTACCGCTATTTTTTTTGTGCAGTCAAGGTGAGGGTGGGCGTTAATTTTTGATGGAAGACCATGTGTAGCCCATCTTGTGTGTCCTATCCCTATTTTACCAAGGAGACTGTCTAAGTTTAGCTTTTGGTGAATCTCATCTATCTTTCCCTTATCCTTTTTTATACAGATTGAGTTCTGATGAATTGTTGCTATACCTGCTGAATCGTAGCCTCGATACTCAAGCCTTTTAAGCGCCTCATGTATAAGTGGCGAAACAGAACTATTTTTTTCAATGATGCCTACAATTCCACACACTTTTTTCCCTCACGGTATCATATAGGACCTTTTCTAAGAATTTTCTGCGCCCACTTGGAATATTTGATAAGCGCTGTAGGGTTCCCGGTCAGTTATCTCTCCGCACAGGTTAGTGGTCATTTGTTCATATATTTCCTTCATGTTTTTTGTGTGTCCTAGGACGTAGATTAGTTTTACGTAGGCAGTTTCAGGCAACATATTTTTGCAAGGAATAACTCCAATTTTAAGGAGGTCTCTTCCCCGCTCATACACGTTCATACCCAAGAATCCAAAGAGGCACTGGGAAGTCATGGCTACAGGAATTTCTTGCTCCACCGCCCTTTTTAAAGGTTCTATAATTGTTTTGGGACAGTGCCCCAAACCGGTTCCTGCTAAAACAATCCCATGATATTTCAAGTCTATGAGTTTATGAATAATGTCTCCATCCATTCCAGGATAAGTGTATATCAGCGTCACTCTGGGATCAAGTTGTGCGTCTAATTTAACTTCGCCTCCCTTAACTCTTTTCCTGTAATCATTTCTAATTATTTTTATTTCATTATCTTTCACCAGCCCTATAGGAATATCTGCAATTGTACGAAAAGCATCCCGCCTGCTGGTATGCATCTTTCTAACTCTAGTGCCTCTATGAATCAAGTTATAGTCGTCGCTGCTACTTCCATGCATACATACAACCACTTCAGCTATATCGCTGAACGCAGCCACCCTAGCCGCAGAGATTAAATTTATCGCCGCATCACTCGAAGGACGGTCACTGCTCCTCTGGCTGCCAACTAGAACTACTGGAACAGGCAAACCTTTTAACATAAATGATAGTGCTGAAGAGGTAAAATGCATAGTATCAGTACCGTGAGGAATAATGACTCCGTCCGCACCCGAGTTTATCTCTTCGGCAACAGTTTCCGCAATTTTTATCCAGTTGTTCGGCGTCATATCTTCCGAGAATATTTCGAATAAGAGTTTTGTTTTCAGATTGCAGATTTCTGCAAGTTCGGGAACCGCACTAAAAAGTTCTTGTGGGGTAAAAGCGGGAATGACAGCTCCAGTTCTGTAATCAAGTCTACTTGCCACAGTTCCGCCAGTGCCAATCAAAGAGACTTTTGGTTTCTTGGGGTCAAACTCAACTTGTATTTCGGGAATGGCGTAAAGACCTGGTTTATAGCCTAATTCTTTAATTTTTGTGTCTTCTGTGACTCTCACACCTATATTGTATCCAGTATCTAGTTTGAGGACTAGGTGCTTATCATCACCCATATCGCTTCTTGGGAGTAGTATCCCTCTATAAGTTGCTTCGGGGGTGACTACTTCGATTTCGCTCCAAATTCTAACTTTGGCGGTCTCAAGTTTTTTCCTAACAAATCCCCAATATCCTTGCAGCTCCTCCTTCACTGTCATTGTTTTTCCTCCAATATTTTTGCTATTTTTTTACGAAGAACTTCAGCTACTACTTTTCCATCAATTTTGCCTCTTACCTTTTCCATCACTTTGCCCATCATAGGGCTAAAAGCCCTATCCCCACTTTTCTCTATAAATTCCCTGCTCTCATAGAGCACCTCATCAATTATTTTTTCAAGTTTCTCAACCGTAATGGTTTCCAACCCTAATTCCTTGAGGACATCACTGGCACTAATTGAGGGGGATTTTGCTAGTTCCTGTAGAATGTTTTCTACTGCTTCTTTTGCAATTTTTCCTTCTGAAAGAAATTTGAAAACATCTTTAATGTTTTCTTCAGAGATGTTGTCTGTTTGGAAGCCCTCCCTCTCCAGAGATTTCATAGTTTGAAGCAAGGTTACAACAACAATTGTTGGATCTATTTTGTATGTCTCCACAATATTCATAAACAATTCCATTTTCCCTGACGCCATCAATTCTTCTACGAACTCTTCTTTTATCTTGTACTTTTCAGCAAGGCGTTTCTGAGCCACCCAAGGATATTCAGGTAACCTCTTACTAATTGCTGCAATCCTTTCCCTTTCTATGACCAATGGAGGAGTATCTGTATCAGGGTATAAACGCGCTCCACCATGCAACTCTCTTAAAAATTCACTGTTACCATTTTCTAACGCTCTCCTAGTTTCCCGCATCACACCCCTCAGGGCGCCCTTAGCCCTATCCACAACGTTCTCCAGGGCCTTTTCCGCTGTATCCGCATCACCTATAACAATTGCGTAAGCATCCATTTCCCCCAGTGCAAGAAGATTACGTATCTGAGAGTCCTCCTCGGTGCTTATGTTATATTTTTTGAGGTTTTCATCAGAGTGGATGATACCTTTTAAACCGGTGATTATCATAACTTTCTCCGCAATTTCTTTTCCAAAACTCTTCCCTGGCTGAATCTCTCGAGATAAAAGTCCCGCGAATTTTGGAAGTTTTACCGCCAAAACGATTTCATTAGCCTTCCTATTTTTGATAATCTTGCATTTAGTGGAGGAGAATATCTGGGAAACGTCCTTAAAATCTTTAGAAAAGTCCGTTTCCTTCACACCACGATTCAACAACTGATTCTTAATATCAATTAGTGCAAGTTGTCTCAGTACTTCATTCTCAGCCAGTTTAGGTATCCAATCCAATTTTTGTACTCCTTTAATTTCCACACGCTCTCCACCCTCTATACTCACATTTAAATCCTGCCTAATGGTTCCGAGCCCCCTCTTAACTTTCCCTGTCGCCCTGAGAAGCATCCCTATCCTGTAAGCTGCTTTGAGAAGCTCTTCTGGATTTTTAATTTCAGGCGCCGTAACAACTTCAACCAGAGGGATGCCTAATCTATCAACCCTGTAATAAACAGTACTTTGCTCCTCACGGATTTTCCTAGCCGCATCCTCCTCTATACAAATAGTGGCTACTCCAACCTTCCTACCATTAATTGGAATATAGCCCTCTGTTCCAATAATTAATGTACGCTGAAAGCCACAAGGAACTGACCCGTCAAGATAATTTTTACGAAGAACATGTAACTCGTCTATAATCTTTGCATTAAACAATAGGGCAATTTCTATACCTATATCTATTGCTTCCTGAGATATGCTAAAAGGAGGAGTTTAATGCTTGTATGCGTCCTACATACAAGTTTCATCTATCTCGTAAGTACAATTAACATCATCAAATCCTTCATAAACAACTGTACGCCCCTTCTCATACTCAACAAGCATTGCTTCGTCATACTTACCCATCTCGCCCAAAACAGGTCTAAAGAATCTTTTAACCAGAAACTGTGGTTCATCGGTCTTCAGAACAGGTTTACAGAAGCAAAAAAGTTTGCGACTGGTTGAAAGCTCCTGGTGAATCTCGAGCCCGGCCTTGAATCCCAGTTTATCATAGTCGAGTTGTATTGCGACCACCTCCATTTTTGGAGTTTTTAAATTATTAGTAGATTGTAGCAATACTAATAATACTCTTTACCTCATAAGAATGTATCATTCTAAAAACATTTTCCTTAGAAAAATTCAAAGTATTTATAACTAATTCTATAACATAGTCAAATTAACACTCTAACTATTGGCCAAGGTGATAAAAATTCTTGAAGACACCAGAGCCCTCTCAAACATGGAGCACGGCAGCTTACAGCGAAATAATTAAGCAAATTCTAAATAATAGGGAAAAAGACTTAGAGCTAAACATATTGAAAAAAAGGATTTGCCAAAAGTACCACCTAAATAAGGTTCCCAGTAACTCAGAAATTCTCAGTTACGCCTCGGAACAGGAAAGACAACTTTTACTACCCTTACTTCAAAAAAAGAAGGTACGTACAATTTCGGGTATTGCAGTAGTAGCAGTAATGTCCAAGCCTGCCCCTTGCCCAGGTAAATGCATCTACTGTCCGGGTGGTACTATTGCACCAAAGTCCTATTCAGGGCAAGAGCCTGCAGCTATGAGAGCTATTCAAAATAACTTTGACCCCTACTTACAAGTGAAATCGCGACTTGAACAGCTAAGAGCCATAGGCCACAAAGTGGACAAGGGAAAAATTAAGCTAATAGTGATGGGAGGAACTTTTCTCTCTCTTCCACAAGACTATCAACACTATTTTGTACGTAGATGCCTTGAGGCAATAACAGGCGTCCCCTCCGAAACTTTGGAGGAAGCAAAAAGAAACGCTGAGCATTCCCGCATGAGAAATGTAGGAATAACCTTCGAGACCCGACCCGATTATTGTAGAGAAGAAAATGTTGATAATATGCTTAATATGGGCGGTACCCAAGTTGAGATAGGTGTTCAAACAGTTTATGATGATATTTACAAGCTTGTTAACAGGGGCCACACAGTACAAGAGGTAGTGGAGGCCTTCAGGATAGCTAAAGATGCAGGCCTTAAAGTAACAGCACACTTAATGCCAAATCTCCCGGGAAGCAATTATGAGAGAGATTTGGATATGTTTAAAACGGTTTTTAATGATCCGAGGTTTAAGCCAGACGGCCTCAAGATCTATCCCTGTTTGGTGCTTAAAGATACGCCTCTCTATAATTTATACCTTAAAGGGGAGTATAGCCCTTACCCCACGGAAGACGTTATCAAGCTTATTGCAGAAGTCAAAAGAATAATTCCAAAATGGGTCCGTATCCAACGTATTCAAAGGGATATCCCCTCGAAATTAATTGTGTCAGGTGTAAAGAGCGGTAATCTAAGAGAACTGGTTGCTGAGGAGCTAACCAGAAGAGGGTATAAGTGCCAGTGTATAAGATGCAGAGAAGTGGGCCATATATTAAGAAAAAATAATAATATTTTAGATGTGGACGAGGTAGTTTTACACACCGAGAGGTACTCCGCTTCTGAAGGCGAAGAAGTTTTCATATCCTACGAAGATAAGGATAGAAATATTTTAGTTGGATTTTTAAGACTCCGCCGCCCCTCACCTTTAGCCCATAGGCCAGAGATCCAGAATTGTGAATCAATGATTATTAGAGAATTACACGTCTACGGTCCACTAGTGCCCGTCCGTGAAAAACCAAATGATGAGTGGCAACACCGAGGATACGGCAAAAGGTTACTTAGTTTAGCAGAAAAAGTTGCTAGAGAGGAATATGATGCCAAAAAAATTCTAGTCCTCTCCGGCATAGGCGTTAAAGAGTACTATTATAAACTAGGATACAAACCAGACGGAGTCTACGTTTCAAAAATGTTAAATTAAACCGCTTTACTTTCTTTAGAGAACCCTTTGCAACACCTTATCTTTAGTATCTTTGCTTTACATTAGATCTTCAGGGGAAAGTTTCTTCTACCCAATTTTCACTGTGCCACAGGTAAAGAAGGTATTCACTTTAGCTCAGACACTTTTTTCGCTATGTCATTAATCAAGTCCTTCGCGTTTCCCGGATCAATTATACTTGCAGCCGCAGAGGGAACATCTATACCCGCGGCAACGCCAATCTGTTCTTTGCTGTGAACATATACGTAGGGAACTTTCTTTTCCTCACATAGCAATGGCAAATGTGCTACTACTTCGGGAGGATCTACATCCTCCGCTAGAATAACTAATTTAGCTTGCCCACGTTCAATGGTCTTAGTCGTCTCATTTGTGCCCTTTTTAATCTTACCGGTATCACGCGCAATCTCCAATGCCTGCAAAGCCTTTTTAACCAAGTCTTCTGGAACTTGGAATCTCACATAAAAGGGCTTCGACAACAGTCATTCCTCCTTCAGGCAGCGCCCTCATCATAAGTGGGGCATCGCTTTTTTTGATTTTTAATGAGAAACAAGTTAACATATTTGGCTTATGAAATTTTTGGTTAAGGAGCATTTTTCACAAACTTGGGTTGAACCGCATTTCTTATTCAGTTGATTTTTCTTGGAGATAGTTAATCAGACAGGAATTTAAGAATCTCGTTAAATGCAATTTTAAACCACACAGTATATTTTTCGGGATGTTTTTCCACGTTATCTTTGAGGGTTTTCATATTCACCCATTTATAATCTTCTGCCTCCATTGGATTTATTTCAACTTTTCCATCATAATTACCAACAAAAACATGGTCAAACTCATATTCCGTAAGATTATGATCAAGATTGGCCTTATATACAAAAGCGAATATTTTTTTCAAATCACAATCAAAGCCCATTTCTTCTTTTAGTCTTCTGTGAGCAGCTTGTTCCGTGTCTTCGCCAGGTCTCGGATGACTACAACAGGTATTTGACCATAGACCACCAGAATGATATTTACTTTTAGCCCGTTTTTGGAGAAGAGTTTCTCCCTTGGAGTTGAAAACAAATATGGAAAAAGCGCGGTGTAATCTCCCTTCTTCATGTATTTTCATCTTTTCCCCAGTACCTACCTCGTTATCATTCTGATCCACAAGGATTACCATTTCACTCATACACCTTGCCTCCTACCTACACGTTTCAAAACCATTCTTTGATTATGAGGAAGAAGTTTTACTGCTAAAATATATTTTATTATTTTTGAATCTGGTTATTTCATCTTTATCCTGTTTTAAATCTCTCTTTTTGTTTACCTCAAGCCTTTGCTTGCCAGCCTTAAATCCTGAGATAAGTTAACTCATTTCCGGTTGCATATAAGTGTTCCTAAATCCTGTTTGCCAAGTAGAGATTGGAGAATGTAACCATCCCTTTTTGCATTAATTATTTCTATTTGAATTCCTTTTTGAGCTAAGGGTAAGACCTCCAGGATTTTACGATGCATGCCTCCCGTAACATCGATTGTTTTGGACACTGTAATGTTTTGTAGGGTTTTTTCGATGTTGTCTGTAGTAATTGAACGGATTAATACCGCGTCTCTATTTGTGTTGGGATCAGAATCAAATATTCCGTCCACATCGGTTCCAAAAACCACACGTTTAACATCTAAGTTCTGCGCCAAAAATGCCACGATGTGGTCGCCAGACAATATACTATGGCCTTGTTTTTCGTCAAAAACTGCATCACCCCAAAGCACAGGTATACAGCTCATATTCAAAGCAAATTTCAAAGTTTTAGTATAAATTTCTGATATTTTGCCACCGCTTTGAATAGAAATTGCGGAAGGTTGTAGCGGTATGGCAGGCAATCCCAGGCTTTGGAGCTCCTCTACGAGTATAAAATTTAGTTTACGCATAACCTGAATGGTTTTAGTGAACCCAAATATTTGGTTTCCTGACTTCAAACCCAGATGAATATTGTACTTATTTGCAATCCTATGTCCGAACGATCCCCCTCCATGAACTAGAACTAGCTTCAAATCAGGACTCTGTTTCAAGGCACTCTCAATTTCTCTACTAATTCTCTTAATGGTTTTAAAATCAGCTTGCATCTCCCTATCTTTTTTTGTAATAACGCTACCACCCAACTTAAGTATAACAACACTCATCAGAACCTCTCCCTGAAACAATTATTTTCTATTTATCACACCTAATTAAAGAAAATTTTTCTGAGCTGCTGTGTTGCATAATTAATGGTTCTGTATTTTTCGGCGTGTTTTTAGTGGTTCAAGTCACCTAAAAACTTTATCAAAGCACTGCACCCATAGTATGGCTATCCA
>JAHAWU010000088.1 GCA_018383815.1 Candidatus Jordarchaeia archaeon
GCATCCAACCAGTTGGAGGTAAGTTTGCTGGCTGAAAAAGGAAGTGGGGTGAGAAACGAACACATCACCCAGTCAAATAGCTGAAAACCCTCTCAATATCCAAATCTTCCGAACATTATTGGTAGGGTGGAGGCTGTGAGGGAGGGTGAGGGAAACAGCTGAGTATCCAAAAAAACCTTAGAAGCCACACCAAGCATCCCACTTGTGAAGGATTGGGAGTGGGAGACTCCCACCACATTGCTTGCGGAAAAAAGGGGAGTTCCTCCACCCCAAAATAGACTTGCCATAAACTCCTCAAGACTATAAATGGAAACATTAACTTCGGCGCTGGATACCAGACCAAAATTGAGCAAACCACTATAAGCTCCGGGAACCAGAAAAATGGATTTTCCACCACTAAAAACGGGAAAAACACTAGACCCACCAAAAGTGTAAGAACCAATAAGAAACGGATAAGTGACATCTTGAAACTGTCCAAACTGACTATGATAAATGAAAGCCATTAAGGGAAACTTGAAGCCTCCCCAAACAAGGTTTGTATGACTATTAACACTAACACCATAAACTCCAATAATGAGCAACAAGCCGAAAAAAATCACAGCCAAACCCGAAGACGTCCTCATCTCACAACCCTCAACCCAAACAAACAATACCTTTAAAATTATTACGCCCTCATCCTTTTATAAATTATTTCTTTGAGGCATCAAAAAACGCTTAAAAAAGCCAAGCGTGCTTTTTGGGTCTGGAATGGCGGTTCGGGGCAAAATTGGCCATATGTTCAAGCTGCACTCCTATTTATGGGGATTCCCTTTTTTGTGGCTGGGTTCTTGAAGGGAAATCCCCCATTTTTAACACAAAAATGTATAAAATGGGGGCTGGAGGGCATGCAGAAGCAACAGGGCCAGGGCGGGAACGCCACAAAAACCAGTCATGAGGAGTCCTGTTTGAACATATGGAAATTGGCGATTAACCTTTTAAGGTACTGCATTTAATAACAAATGGGAGTGCTACCATTTAGCCCCCGCCCAAAAGGTTGGAGGCTAAAAAAAGGACTCAATTAACACTTTAATCTTACCACTTGTGGTTTGGTCTTTAAATTTTTGGAGATGTTTTGTTTGAAGGAAGAGTACGACGTTATTGTGATTGGTGGCGGCTCTTCTGGGGCGGGTACTGCCCGCGACTGCGCTATGCGTGGTTTGAAAACCATTCTTCTTGAGAGGAATGATTTTGGTTCAGGAACCGCTGGTGCCTGCGCCGGCATGATATCTGGAGGAGTAAAGTATCTGGATGAGCCGGAAATGGTTGAACTATGCACCAAGGAGGTCGTATACCTGCAAAAAATAGCCAAACACATTGTCTTCCGCCTCCCAATCATCACCGCTATTATTAACGAAATCGACCTCAAAGCCCGAACCTCGAAAAAAACAGACTACAGCAAGTACACAGCCCTGCGGGGAGCCAGCCCCATTATGCTACTAAGCAAGGAGGAAGCCAGAAAAATAGAACCCAAACTAAGCGACAAAATACTCCTCGCCGCCTACTTCGACGAAATGTTCATCGACCCCTTCAGACTCTGCATGCTAAACGCCCTCTCCGCCAAGAACCACGGCGCAGTGGTTCGCAACTACACCGAAGTCATAGACATCATAAGAAACGGCGACAGAGTAGAAGGCGTAATAGCAAAGGACAAAAAAACCGGAGAGGTTGAAGAAATCTATGGCAAGTTTGTCGCCAACTGCGCCGGACCCTGGGTATCCCGAATATCAAAAATGGCGGGCATAGACCAACCCCTCAGGCTAAACAAGGGCTCCCACGTTGTTTTTGATCGGAGAGTAACTGGAGTGGGAGTAGTCTGCAGAGCTCTGGATGGAAGATCAGTTTACCTCTTTCCCCACTTCGACACCACTGTTCTGGGCACAACCGCTTGGGACATTTTCGGAAGCCCGGACGATGCGGAAACCAGCTACGATGATGTGGAGTACCTCATTTCAAGCATTGAGGTAGCCGTGCCCTCCATCAGGGAAGCCCGAGTTATAAGAACCATGTGTGGCGTGCGGCCCATGCTTCCTGAATGGTGGATAACTGAAGATGAAGCCACCCGCAACTTTAAACTGGTAGACCATGAGGAACGCGATGGAGTTAAGGGAATTGTGAGCTTTGAGGGAGGAAAACTGGTTATCTATAGAGTGATGGCGGAAAAGATGACCGACCTCATTTGCAAAAAACTAGGCATAAATGCTGAATGCAAAACACACATAGAACCCCTGCCCGGCGCAGAGGGCGAAGTGGACATAGAATTGTGGTCCGAAGAATACAGTATGCCCACACACACAGTAGGGAGAATAGCGAGCAGACACGGTTCCAACACTCCGAAAGTCCTGAAGCTCACTCGGGAGAATCCTGAGTACAAGTCCACCATTTGCAGGTGTGAGTCTGTAACTGAGGCTGAGATAAGGTACTCTTTACGAAACGAGTTTGCAACCAGTCTGAGTGACCTTCGCAGGAGGGTGAGACTGGGAATGGGTCCCTGCCAGAGCACCTTCTGCAATTTTAAAGCCCTTGCCATAATTGCCGATGAGCTTAATCTCAGCCCTGAACAAGCTCACAAAGATGCCTTGGAGTTCGCCCAAGAGAGGTGGAAAGGAAAATGCGTCCTACTGCGAGGGGACCAGGTGAGTGAGGAGGAAATCAACCAGGCAATATACGCCGGAGTCGCAAACTATGATATTCTATCCGAATTATGGAGGAGGGATTAAGGGTGAAGGTGGACGTTTTCGTTATAGGCGCTGGAGTAGCCGGCTTGACAGCTGCAGTAAAGGCGGCTGAAAAGGGACTTAAAGTTCTGGCTGCGGAAAAGGGTTCTGGAGCCACCATACAATCATCAGGCGTAATCGATGTGGCGGGATATTTTCCTCCCAATCACTTGCTTGCTTCTGCTTCTGAGGGTGTGCGCACCATAGCAGAGAAGGTTAAGAATCACCCCTACTCAATTATCGGGGGTGGCAAGAAGGCTGAGCCGGAAAGGAGAGGCCAAGAATCAGAGAGAAAAGTTAGAAGGGCCTTAGAATTTTTTGTGGAGGGTATGAAGTCTGTGGGGGCTAATTTTATGGGCTCCCTTGATGAAAATGTTTTGGTGACCAATTTTGTGGGCACATTTAAGCCTACCTGCCTCTGCCCCTTCACAATGTACAATGGTGATTTGAGGAGGCTGGATGGTTCTTCACTGGTGCTTGTGGGGGTTAAGGGATTTCCCGACTATGACCCCAAGTTCTGTGCCCAATCCTTATGGGACATTTTGCCTCGTTTAGGCATCAAGCCTAAGTCTGTGAGTCACGCTTACATAGATGTTCCCAGTCTTGGAGGTAGGGGAGACATTTTGGCAATTGAAATTGCAAGAAAGATGGATGATCCAGAAGTTCTGGAAAATATTGGGCAAAGTCTTCAAAAGGTTGTAGGCTCCGCAGAGCATTTGGCTATTCCCACCTGTGGAGTTGAATCTCCCGAGGAAAACATTAAAACCCTTGCGGAGGCCACTGGAGCCAATGTTTTCGAAGTGGCTTCTTTTCCCCCCTCGGTTCCTGGATACCGTTTGGTTAAGAGTCTTGAGAAGTGGGCTCAAAAGTCTGGTGTGAGTGTTCGGCGGGGATACAAAGTTTTGGGTGCAAACTTTGACAAAAATGTGAAAAGTTTGAGGGTGGAGATTGGTAGAAAAATAGTGGAAATTGAGGCCGACGTGTACATACTGGCTTCGGGAGGATTTCTTGGGGGAGGCCTAAAGGAAGAAAAGGATTTCATTAGAGAATCAATATTCAATCTGCCAGTCTACAGCAGTGACGGCGTAAATCTTGAGGAGGTCTACTTAGAAAAGCTACTTAGTAGAAAAGTGTTTCCCAAGGGAGGACACCAGCTTTTTTCATGCGGAATCCTTGTCGATGAAAATCTCCAGCCCCTATCCGAAAAGGGGGAACCAGTGCACAGCAACCTATACGCTGCGGGAAGCATACTCTCTGGATACAACTATATGGCGGAGAAGAGCGGGATGGGCGTAGCCATAGCCACAGGCTACCTGGCCGGATTGAAGGCATCAAGCTAGGTTTAGGGTGGAGGATAGGTGCAATGCCGGAAAAAGAGTTAGAACACATAGAAGGAATACTGAGGGAAGAAGGCATAATACTCATGAAGCCAGAGGAGGAGGAAACATACAAAAAGGTTGAGGCTTGCCAGAATTGCGGATTATGCTTGGCCATGTGCCCCATACTTGAGGTTCTGCAACATGGAGCCTATTCTGGTCCCCGAAGCATAACCAGCGAACTCTCAAGAACCGTAAGGGAATTCTGGAAAGCCAAAGACGTGGTGTATTATTGCACTCTGTGTGGGCGGTGTGAGGAAATCTGCTCCAAGAATGTGCCTGTACCAAAGGTTGTGAGCCTCATCCGATCAAAACTATTTAAGCAGAGAAGAGAATTGGTGCCTGCAAACTTTCAGGCTATGCTTGAGAACCTAAAAAATTATGGTTTAGCATTTGAACCAATGGGTAAAGAGGCAAGGGTGGAGAGTGCTAAGGGAAGATTGGAAATATTGGGGCTTCCCTACGTGCCGGACAGGATAAAATCCAATGCTGAGATTCTCTACTTTCCAGGGTGTCAGGCGGAGAATCTTCTTCCAGAAATTAGGGAGAGCGCTAAGCTGGTTATGGAGAAAATGGGGGTTGACTACACCCTATTGCCGGACCTAAAATGTTGTAGCCTTCCCTCAATACTCATAGGTGACTCAGAAACCGCTGATAGGCTGCAAAAGGACTTTCTGGAAAAAGTGAAGAGTGTGGGTGCCAAAATAGTTGTTACCACCTGTGCGGGCTGCACCGCTACTCTGGCGGAAATAAAGAACAGGTATAGTGGGGATTTCGAGGTAAAGCATCTCCTTGAATACATTTTGGAGGATTTTGGAAAGGAAAAATTTGGAAAAATGGTTCCCAACCATCCTGAAAATGTTAGTGTAACCCTGCACTCGCCCTGCCACCTAGACAGACACGTGGGCAAGTACACCACAGAATACGCAGAAGAACTCCTAAAAATGCTGCCCCAAGTGGAGTTCAAAAAACTAGGGGAGCCTGGAAGGTGCTGTGGAGCAGGAGGGCTGCTCAACCTCTACAATCCCCGAATATCAAGAGAGATAGTTAAGAAGGAAATAGAAGAAATCCAAAAATTAAACGTTCAAAACGTGGTCACACCCTGCCCCCTCTGCTTAGTACAAATAGACCAAGCGCTTTTCAAAAAGAAGTCCAAAACCCAGGCTCTCGACTACACAGTATTCCTAGCGAAAAGATTATACGGCGCATAAACAGTAACAAAAAAGAGAAACCACCAAAATATTTGCATCCAACCCTTATGTTTCATCCAACTTCATAATTAGTGTATAAGTTGCTGGTTTATGAAAAGGTGAATGATGATGAAGGAAAACTTGGAGTCCGATTTTGTGAAGAAGATGATTTATGATGAGCTCGTGGAAATTGTGGGGGCTGAAAATGTTTCAGTGTCTGAAGCTGACAAAATTTGCTACTCTCGAGACGCCTGGCCCAAAGTGTTAATGTGGATTGATTTGGCCAAAAAACTGCCCCTACCAGACTACATTGTCCATGTGGAGAACAAGGAGCAAATATCAAAGATTCTCAAGCTTGCCAACACTAGGAAAATCCCCGTTATCCCCTTTGCCGGTGGAGCTGGAGCCTGTGGACAGGTTGTGCCCATCCATGGAGGAATAATTCTTGATGTTAAAAAAATGGACAAAATCCTAAGAATAGACGAAGTGTCCGCCACCGTAACCGCCCAGCCCGGAATAATTGGAGAAGACCTAGAAAGGGAACTGAACAAGAGGGGGTTCACTACGGGACATTTTCCCGCCTCCCAGTACACTTCCTGCCTAGGGGGCTTTGTGGCCTGCCGCTCAGCGGGTTCCCTCTCCTCCAAGTATGGGAAAATAGAGGACATGGTAATCTCCATGGAGGTGGTGCTACCCAATGGCGAAATTATACGCACAAAAACCACCCCCAGAACCTCCACAGGCCCCAATCTAAACCAACTCTTCCTGGGATCCGAGGGAACACTGGGAGTAATTACCGAGGTAACCTTAAGATTACACCCCCTGCCCGAGGAGAGGAGATTTAAGGCATTCATAATGAAAGACCTCAAAACAGGCCTAGAAACAGTAAGGCAAATCTTCAGGAAAGGCCTCAGACCAGCAGTCATAAGGCTCTACGACGAACTAGACACAGTGTTCACACTAAAAGGAAAACTACAAATACCGCCGGGGGCTTGCTACCTAATCCTAGCCTTCGACGGGGATAAAGAAATGGTAGACTTTGAAGATAAACAAACCACCAAAATCTGCTTGAAAAATGAGGGCAAAGAAGTGGAAAAGGAATTAGCCGAGTACTGGTGGAACCACAGATACGATATGTACTTCCCTCACCCAGACCGCACAAAAATGGGCCTAGTCGCCGACACAATAGACGTGGTAACAACTTGGGACAAGCTGGAAGACCTCTACTATGGAGTAAAGAAGGCCATAACTGACAGGCACCCCAACGTTTTCATAATGTCCCACTTCTCCCACTTCTATCCTGAGGGGGGCAGCATATACATAATATTCGCTTTTCAGGAGCCCGACAGGGAGAAAGCCCTCCAGATGTACACTGAAATTTGGAACGTTGGCTTAGAAGCTTGCCACAAAATAGGTGCCTCAGTAGCCCACCATCACGGCGTTGGTTTACTAAGGGCAAAATGGATGAGGAAAGAATACGGCGAAGAAGGATTCAAGGTACTACAAGCCATCAAAAAGGCACTCGACCCAAACAACATAATGAACCCCGGAAAAATGGGATTTGAATCAAGATAAAAGGTTGCAGACCCAAAATTAGGCTAACCCCCTTCTTTTGAATCATGTAATCCGAATAGGCTGTGGTGATGCCCTGTTTAGGTAGTTTTTGTATGTTTAACACATATTTTTTGTTCGGATATTTTGTTGAGGAGTCCCATTTTTTGGAATTCTTCTTCTGCTTCTTCCAGTGTTAGGGGCACTTTACTGAATCCCATCTTTTTGGCTAGTGGGACAAAGGATGGTGGCTCTATTCCCGCCTCCCTGAGGAGTTCTTCGTCAGTTAGAGTTTTTCTTGTTTCATCGTATGCTACTACTTTTCCCTTCTTCATTATTGCCACTTTGTGTGCGAGTAGGGGAATGATTTGTACGTCGAAGCTTGTAAAAACTAGGGTTAATTTTTGCTCCTTTTGTAAGTTTTTTATGATTGAGATTATCGTGTTCTTTGTTTCGAAGTCTAGGTTTGCTGTTGGCTCATCCATTACCAGAATTTTGGGCTTCATCACCAAAACGCCTGCTAGTGCAACCAGCTTTTTTTGGCCCCCGCTTAGGAAGTGTGGAACCTTGTTTCGAAACTGGTAGAGGCCCAATTTTTTCAGCATCTTCTCTGTTTCTTCCAGGGCTTCCTCTCTGGGCTTTGTGTTTAGTGCTCCGAAGGCTACGTCGTCCAGCACCGTGGGCATAAATAGTTGGTCGTCGGACTCTTGGAAAACGACGCCCACATTTCTCCGGGCATAGGCCACATTCTTCTTGGTAATTTTTACCCCGTAGATGTAAACTGACCCGCTGGAGGGGTGGAGGGTTCCGTTCAAATGCAGGAGGAGAGTAGTTTTACCACTTCCATTTGCCCCCAGTACGGCAACCGAGTCGCCCTCATTTACACTCAAATCTACACCATTCAGTGAAATCGTACCATCGGGATACCGGTGTTTTACATCTTCCATCCTTATGGCCAGAGTCATAATATTGTCACCCTCTCCAAATATACTAGAAGCACGGGTAAAGCTGTGGTCAGTGCCAAGTATGCCGTGTCCTTCAATCTGAACTTTTCGTTTGAGACCAGATTTAGGCGGCCTGTGTATCCCCTCGACTTCATGGCCACATACACTTTTTCAGTCTTATCATACCCCCTCAAAATCAGATTAACTATCATGGATCCAAAAAGTTTAATTTTTCTACTCCAAGGAATGCCTTCCCCCTGCCTGGCATTAGCCGCAATAAAGGTTTTCTGGGCCTCTCCAAAAAAGTAGAAAATATACCTCAGTGAGAGTAAAAATGCGTCAGACAACCAGGAGGGAAGAAGCCGAGACACATATTTACCCAAACTCATGATGGGAGTGGACAGAACCAGTAGAAACATGTACCAAGCAGCAGTCATTCCTTTAACGAAAATTTTGAGAATGTACTCCCAACCATACCCGATGAGCGGTAGAAATATTACAATTGAAATTACAAAAAAGGCGGGCAAAGCACTCCACACCAACAATCTCCTTAAAGGTAACCTAGCAACAAAAAACAGCAACCAAACCAACACCGATAAAACCAAGATCAGACGCAAGCTCTGAAGATACACCGTAGTCAAAACCATAGCCATGGAGAAGACGAGCTTCGCCACAGGGTGAAACCTATGTAAAACCGAATCCCTGCCAGAATAATAATCAATAATTGTAGGGTTAGGAAGCAATGAGTGAAACTCCAAAACCGCCACCTCCTATTCAAAAAATTAAAATTGGAGAGGTCTCTTAGCTAAAGCTTCGCTGAACGCAATTGAATTTTGTATTTGCAACTATTCGGGTGGTTCCTCTACTATTACTGATTCTTCTAGTATGTCGGGCCTAGTTTTAGCCAGAGTTTCAACTATTATTCCAGTTACCACCGCCTCAATCACTCCTACGCCAGCATTTACCGGCAGCATAGCGGCCAAAAAGGCGCTGAACGATTTCGTACTGGCTATAATTGCATTGAAAACGGCGTAGTAGATGTTTATTTCCATTATTGGGCCGAAGACTGGTTCCAGAAGCCATCCCAGAAGCATTTCGCCCAGAGCCTCCAACTCATGTGGAAAGATTTGCGGGATGGGAATCAAAGGATTATCCAAAAAGGTAATTAGTGCGGTTTGAAATTGCTGGAAACCACCAGAAAGGGTGATAATGGTAACAGCCACAAAGGTTCCAGCAATGAGGGCTGTGAATGTCGCAAGCCCTGCGGAAACATCTCTCCGTTTAAAATAGCGCTTTAAGCCCAAATATAGGCCAAAGCCTGAGGAGACCTCCACAAAGAGAACTACGGTGTTAGCTCCAATAACTGTAACTCCACCGTGCCCCACTGCGGCGCTGAAAACGTTTATTAGGAAAACAATTATCGCTCCAAACCATGGACCCGCCAGTATGCCTGCAAGGGGTGTGAAGTTCAGGTGTGTGCCTCCCAGCGGTGCTGGAACCGGTATCTGCATTAACACAAACAGGAGACCGGTGAGCAGAGCAAATAGTACTACTTGGCGTTGGGAAGCGCCCTTCCTTTTTATCATGTAGAGGCTGACGAGGAGTATCCCTGCAGTCACTGCCAGCCACAGGGCCGCCTGTTCAAGTGGCATAATTCCATCGGGTAAGTGTACATGCGCCATAATTCTCACTTCTTTTTATTAATTTTTTGTATTAATGTTAATAAAAAAAACATAAAAATTTTTCGTATTATTAATAAAGTTCGGGAAAACCAAACAACCAAAAGATCAGCAATCCACCCAAATTCCACAGTCTAGATTATAAAGAATCCAAAGTCGGAATATTATAAAACATAGACCTTCCCCTGCCAGAATGTGGTTAATTACTTTAGGTGATGTAGAATGGTTCAGTTATGCCTTAAAAAGGGGAGTTTTTAAAGCTCCTTTCGCAATTTAGAGCCTTATGAGGGAAACGGAACCGAATGAATCTACATCGCCTCCTCCCATGTTTGAAAACATGGGCTTCCTGCGGAGGGTGGTGTGAATCTTGAAAAGGGCGGAAAAACGCTTCGAGGATGGAGAATACGACTCCACGGTCTTCCACGCTTCAATGGCTGTTGAGAGCGCAGCAAATGCAATGATTCTTGAACTCGGTGGTGGTGAAGCAAAAAATCATAAAGCAATCAGTGGGTTGGCCGCGGTTCTGAGGAGAGTGAAGCCTGAACTTCTGGTAGATGATAAGTACGTGCAACTGATAGAGAAAGGAAGGGAGATACAAAGAGAAGTTGTCTACACACGGTATCTCTTAAAGTTGGCTGGAAAGTGGGTTACTCCCATGGAATACTATACCAGAGAGAAAGCTACGATGGTCACAGAAAACGCCAAACTTGTGGTCAACGGAATAAAACATTTTTTAGGACAACAGACTAAAAAACCAAAAAATCAAACATTTAGATATTCAGAATATTTAAAGAGAGATTTCGCAGCAACCACATAACCTGGCAAAATCTTCAAGACACCCACCCCCTACAATACTTGCATACATCCCGTTTTTTTAAGCATCTTTGAACTTCTCTAAACCAACACTTCATATTCTGCAAAGCTACTTGGGCGACTGTGCTTTTCTCAAATGATCATAGCTATATTGTCGCATTTTCACCGGCCAGGTACACCCCATCCACCCGTAAACTGGAAGCATGGTGATAAAAAACCTCCATAACCCCATCAAAGAATCCCAAATCGCGGAAAATGGGTTTAAACTTCTGCTAGTGTTGAGACATATTTTACCTGTTTGACGCCCTTAATTTGGTTAATTTTCTGTATAATCTCCATGATTCTCATCGAAGCGCCTTTAACCACAAAAACTTCCAAGCAGTTGACCTGATCCAGATGCATGTGCATGAGGGTGTGAATAATGTCGTCATAGTTGTGCTCCAGGCTAAATAGGGGTTCCCTGTGGACACTCTTATCGTAAATCACCAGGATAACTGCAATTGTTTCTTCACTAGTCCCCTTTGCCCATTCCGCCTCAACAACAATATCTCTAATAAAGTCCCTGAGGGCCTCAGACCTACTAGAATATCCCTTATACTTCAAAACATTATCCAACTTTTCCAGCAAACTATCATTAATGGAAAGACTAATAATAGGCATATGACATCACAAAAACAATAAATTCACAAACTTAATAAATTTATAGATGAAAACAACCCCTTTTCCCGTAATACAGAGACAGGCGTTTTTCGAGGCAGGTTTGGAATCCTTAGTGATTTAAAAGATTTGAAATGGTTTTTGAATTTTTTGAAAAAAACTTTTGAGACATTTTCCCCTTATTCTTTTTTAGGGTTTGAACAGTGGGCAATCGATGGTTTCGTTTATGAGACATTTTATGCAGGAGGTGTCTGTCTCTCTCTTATCCTTACAGAGAAATATTTTCAATTTAGCGTAGCGGGGCATTATCTCTTCCTGCTCATCTAAGCTCATTTCGCCGAAGCTTTTTTCTATCTGCTCCAACACTTCCTCCATCTCTTTTTTGCTCTCAGCGTCATTCTCAAGTGAGCTGTATCCTTGCAAAACTTTTTGCTTGCCAGACGGTTCCTTTTCCTTCACTTCTTGGACTATTGTTGCTGTTTCTCCGCCTGCTGCTATATTTGCCGTTCCAGCTGTTACTACCTTGAGTTTTTCTCCAAGCGTTTTCTTCACCATATTCTCTTTTTGAAGTGTGGGTTCAGTCAATGTTTCTTCCGTCTTTTGAAGTTCTCCCTTTACCACGAATTCAGGAGAAACGCTCTGACTGGCTATGCCAACTGTATCTTGTTCTTCTGAGGGGGTCGCGGCACCAGTTTGAGTTTGTTCCCCTTCTATCCTCTCCGGTTTACTTTGTTCTTCTAGGAGGGATAATACTGTTGATTGAACTTCGCTAGATAGTTCTGCGTATTTTAAAATCATGCCGTGATATTTTGGTGGGAAGGCTTTTAGTTTGCAGTATAGGTTGTCTGCGTCTTGGGGGCTCATTCCCGATTTGACCAGGGTGGAAGTAATAGCTTCTTTTGATTCAATTGGCGGTTCATCCAAAGTGGGGCTATTTCTGCTGTTTGCGTCTGCCAACTTTATTACCCCAAAAATGTGAAATCCTTTATGATCTCTATGTAAAATTAGGGGGAGTACCTATATATAAATTATGTATTTTTAGAACATAATATTTCCAATTTGCTCGTGTAACGGTTTGAAAATAATAAAAACCTTGTAATTTATTATCCGATTTTGTACTCGATTCTCCCATTTTTTCCATTCTTTGGAGGCTCAATCTTGAAGCTTATGCCAAACTCGGCACAGTAAGCCCTCATAAAGGAGTCACAGAAGTGGGGACAGAAGTTAGCTACGCCACTTATCCTAGCCGTCCGCACATATCCACAGTTCTCAGGATTACATTCCACCTCTACCTTTTTCCCCTTAACCTCCTTAGGGTGGGGAATACCCAAAGAGGTACCCAACATTAAAAGGTAGCGCATAGCATACTCCTTGTCCTTCCCAAAAATTCTCTTTACACTTTGAGCCGCGTTTAAACCTTGAGCTGCAGCATAATCACCTTCACTACCGGTCCTTTGAGCAAACTGGTAACCACCAACAATGGCAGCCAGACAAAAAGTTTTGGCAATCTCTAACTTCTCATCGCTGGAAAACGACATACTTATCCTCCATCAAATACATTGTCAAGAAAATAAATAGTCCTATAAGAATATAAGGTTTAGGTTTAACTGAACTTAAAGATTCCACCCCTTACAAAACGTTGGTGAGAAAGCCCCCGACTTTAGTCGCAGGAATTAATCGCTAAATTACTAGAAGTAGCGGGACGTTACTAAACTATCGGTAGCTGATAGAAGTTTGAATTGGGTCTCAAACGGCTAGACAAGACTCAGCCTCCCGTTGCTAGATAGATTCTGAAAAAGTACTCCAATTCCTTCTTGAAGGGAATGACTGAATTCACAGCGTTATACATTTCATCTAGACTCCATTTCAAGTCTATTTTGACCTCTTCCAGAGATGTTTTTAAACGTGTTAAGGCATCAGGAAACTCAATCACTTCAACATGGTCTCGTATACAATCCGTGGTTTGAAGCACGAAATCTCTGAAGCTTAATGGCTTCAAATAATATTCATTTCCTTTAAGTCCTCTTCCCGGAAGAAGCTCTCCTTTCTTGTGCAAAACCACCCCACTTGAGCCCGTTGCAACAATATTCGCCCTTCTTGTGATTCCCGAATCCCAAAGATACTTGAGACCAAGGTTCCAATCTTTTAATGTGGTAGCTTCGTTCAAGAAAATGTAGAGGCTTTGGGCTTCCCGATTCGCATTCAGAAAATAACTTATTGCATTTCTCATTTACTTCCTAGAAGTGAAGAAATCCCGCGGAAGGTAGAGTATTCGCTTTGGGGCATAGCCCTGGGTTACCAGTTTGTTTACGCGGACGATTTGCTAGTCACACATAAAAGGTTTTTCGTTACCAGTTTGTTTACCCACTTCTTCAGGTAGGTTGTTTTTCCAACTTGTCTACAGCCTCTTATATTGTAAACGTTTTCTTTAATTGTTTCAAATTCCTTCCTCCCAAAGAATATCAGGCTCTCATTTAGCCTTGACAAATGCTGGTCGTAGTGTGTGAACTCTTTGCTATGCTTCCATCATGGATTTTGGTTAACTATCTCACTAATTTTGACCATATTTGGATAAAATAGTATCCAAATTATCAAATTTTTAGATAACAAAATATCCAGAACACATATAAAATGTAATACCTTAAACGAAAAATCACATAGACTCCGCAATTTAGCAGATCACATATCTCTCAAAATTAAAAGCAAAGAAGGCAGAAACATCACAGTCCCAACATAAGCACACCTAAAATACGAATTGACCCATAAATCAAAAGATTTCCTGGAAAGTAACGTAAAGAACCAAGACCGCAAACCTCAGAAAATCCCCCATTAGACGAAAAAAATAACCTCAGAGACTCTCCTAAGCCCCGAAGCTACGCAACCAAATAGTTAGACTAACCTATTTCAGCTCGCTCCACGCATCAACAGTCCTACTGAAAAGATAAAAAATAATATCAACGAACCCCCATTGCATAGTATGCTAAAGTTGTGGCGGGTTCTGCAGGCAGCCAGCAATGGGAGGCGAGCCCGTGTTATCCCAAAAAAGGCGGGGTGGAAGTAACCTGCTGAGTCCTAGTGTCTAGTGATATTCAGATGACTGTCCCTTTCAATTTCCCTTTCACACTACTCCGCAGGCTTTTCTTATTATGTTAATTATTGTGTTCACTATTTCCGCTATTATGTCGCTATAGGGGTTCCATTTGCTTGTGGCTATTTTGAAGGTTTTTAGCGTATCGATGGTTGAAGCCGTTGTGTATGCGTAGTAGACAAATATTGCTCCGGCAATTAGTATTGCGACTAGTGAGATTTTTAACCATTTAGAATCCAAACCAACCACCAACAATTTTTGTGAGTTCTTTACTAATCCAGTCCCAAATGGATGGGTAATAGTTTACACCTAACTGTTTGAATATGAAGGAGTAAGCCATACTGGAAAAAGTCTCATCAAACCCCTGAAGAACCGTGTAGCAAAGGTACAAACCAGAGATAATCGCTAAGAGGCCCACAATGGTTTTCAGCCACCTAGTATCAATCTTCGCAGTCACATACGGCCCGATTATTGCGCCCAGTATTGCCCCCAAGCATAGTGCTGCTGGGAACCACCAAACTGTGTAGATTCCCTCCATGAAGTACCATATTATGAATCCAGAGAGGCATATGGGCACCTCAGCATAGGTCGTAGTGGCAACCGAAACCTTAGGATCTAATCCTCCAAGAATCTTTCCTGTTGAGGTCACAGGGCCGAATCCTCCCCCACTAAGAGCCTTATTAAACGCCGAAACAATTCCCACCAAGGACATCTTCCACCACTTAAAAGTATACATCAAAGGAAAAATACACAGGAAACCCATAACGATGACCAGAATGCCTATGTAACTCTTCATAACCCAACCCGGAATGTTGACCGCAACCCACACCCCAAACAGTACCGCTGCTAGTCCCGGCAGGACTATGGCTAGAACCACCTTGAAGTGCGGCGACTTCAATCTAAAATCAGCATTCCTGTACCTGTGGTGGAATATGGTTCCCGTTAAACCCCCCATTGTCTGAGAAATCAAGATGCTGGGAACCACCGCAAACGCACTAAAACCTATAGCAATTAAGACGGGGCTCAGAATCGTTCCATACATCATACCCAAACCCGAATCTATAATCTCCGCCAAAAAAGCCATAACAACCACAGTTATTAAAGCATAAATCGTATACTCAATCATCCACACCACTCACTCCTTATCGAATTAGTTCTTAGGCATACTTCGGAACCGAACATATGTCCATAATGTGGCTTGACTGAAATCCTCACACAGTTAGGAGTATTGCTGAGGCGCAGCAGTGTTTTGGGAGCTCTCTGCGCCGTCCTTACTTTTGGGAGTTGTTTGTGTGCTGGGTGTTTGTGTTTCTCCAACTGGTTTCGGTTTCAATCATTGGCCGGAACATTTTGTAATTAAATATAATTACAACTAATTAAATGTAATTACATATAAATCTACCCCCCATTTTGGAATCTGAAACAACCAGCTTTCACTCCCCCTCCAGCTCTTTCCAACACTTATAATATCTTCGAAAAAAATAGCATCCTCCCCCTAGTTTAGGTACGAAACAATCATACGCTTACGCGTTTCAGATAAATTATGAAAAATGTTTTCCATGGTAAATAGGCTTCAGAAACAAACAAACCCCAAAACCATCCAATCCCTCACACAAGCATCACAAAACCCAAAAACACAAGATCTCCTGGGCGTAAAAAGTTTTTAGTGCAGGTTTGAACCGAAAGATTGGAGTAGTCCTTCGCTACAAGTAACTAATGGGAAAAAAAATGAATGAAGAACTACTCCAGTTGTTTATTCTCGCTCTACCCATTTATGCTTTACTAACCGCCCTCATAATAACCCGACCTCTGGGAACAAGCCTAAACCTACCCCATACCCGCTGG
>JAHAWU010000089.1 GCA_018383815.1 Candidatus Jordarchaeia archaeon
GTTTTTAGTGCATTTTTAGTATTTGGAGCATGTTTGGAGACAATGATTCCCTGAAAAGGGGAATTAGGCTCCAATTGGAAAGAAGCTATATTAGGGCTCCTTTTGGCAAAAGGAGGAATAAGTGGGGAGACCCAAAAACACACGCAGAGGACAACTCGAAGCCCCAGTCCAAAGACGCCCTCCAGCGGCTTGCACTAAAAACTTTTTACGCCCATTTTTAGTATTTTAATCCCTATTTTGGGTAAAGTAAAATCAGGCGACAGGGACAATTATTGTGTTTCAGTATGTGTAGATTTTTCGTATTACTTCTCTTTGGTTTTCTGTTTGTTGGTGGTTTTTTCTTTTTCGACTATTATTTCGTCTATTCTGAGGATGGTTTCCGCTATTTCGTTTGTTGATTTGATGATTTGTTTTTTGAGGCTTAGTGGTTCCAGAATTCCCATGTCTTTTGTGTCTTCTAGTTTTCCTTGCGGGGTTATTCCCATCCACATGTTTTTGGGGTCTTGGTGGAGGGCTCTGAGTTGGGCTAGTGAGTCTATGGGGTTTAATCCGGCATTTTCAGCTAGGGTTTTGGGTATTGCTTCCAGAGCTTTGGCGTATCTTTCTATGGCTAGTTGTTCTTTTCCCGAAAAGTTCTTTGCGTATTCCTTTATTTCCCTGGCGAGTTCCATTTCTGTTGCTCCACCCCCTGCTACCACCTTGCTCTCTTCGGTTACTGTTTTGAGAGTTTTAAGTAGGCTGAGAAGCATCCCTTCAGCTTCACTTATTATTTCTTGGGTGGTCCCTCTGATTAGGATGGTGGCGCATTTTAAGCTGGGAAGATGGATAAAAACTTTTTTCTTCTCGCCGATTTTTTTCTTCTCTACTAGTTCTGCATTTGCAAGATTTTCTTCCTTTAGATCGTTTAGGTCGGTTACGATTTTTCCATCTGTAGCTTCGGATATTATTTTGAGGTCCATGCTTGGTAGCTGTGTGACGGTTAGAATTCCGGACTTGGTGAGGAAATGCTCTGTCACTTCGTCTACAACTTTTGTGCATAATACCACATTGGCTCCTGCACTCTTTATTTTCTCCACAGTCTCTTCTGCCAATTTGTTCAGCGCGTCTAAGTGGATGTCGTAATTCTTAGTGTCTTCTATGCGGACTTCTAGTTTTCTCCTGAAAATCTGCTGGGAAACTCTTAACCAGCAATCCAGCAGCGCGATTTTAGCTTGTTCAACCCTCTTGGGCATCTTGGGATTGACCACTTCTCTTTCCAAGATCACTCCGGAAAAGAGTTCGCTCTCGTTCAGGCTTCTACCTTTCTCCCCCAAAATCTTAATTTTCCTAATATCCACATCCGAAGTGTCTTTTTTCGCAGTGAGATTTTTTATTGCTTTAACCGCCATTTCTGCGAACAGTTCTCTCCCCTCAGGAAGCCTCCCACCTATGGTTGTAAGGGCGATTTTTTTTAGAGTTTCTTGATCCTCACTGTCTACGGGTAGCGCCATGTGGTTTAGGAGCTCTAAAACTTTTTGGGTGGCTCTCCGGTAACCGTTTATCACTACCATTGGATGCACTTTTTGGTTCAGTAAATCTTCCGCATTTTTTAGTACCTCTCCCGCAAGGATGACGCTGGCCTTGGTTCCGTCGCCCAAGTTTTTGCTTTGTGCTTCTGTGAGGTCAACCAGCATTTTTGCCGCTGGGTGTTGAAGATACATGAAAGCCAAGATGGTTGCTCCGTGGCTGGTATATTTTAGGCTTCCTATATTATCTATGAGGAGCTTATTTTTGCCCTTAGGGCCGAAGCATGGCTTTACAGCGTTGGCAATAATGGTAAAAGTGGATATGTTGTTAAGTATGGTTTCAAATGCTTTCTCATGGGTCTTGACCTCTTTAAGGGGACGTAGGTAATCCAGTCCTTCAGTTTCTTTTTCAGTTAGTTTCTCGGCCGCAATTATATCATCTATTCTGATAATCGTTGTTGCGGCTTCATAAGCGGATTTGAGTGCCTGTGTCTTCACGGATAGGGGCTCGTAAACTCCCAAGGGTTTTAGGTTTTTGGTTTTACCGTCAAATACATCAATTCCTGCATATATTTCTCCACAATCATGCTTTATTCTCAACTCTGCAGTATTAGCTAACACGTCAAGCCCCAAATTCCTAGCAAGCAAAGCTGGTAAGGCTTCCAAAGCCTCTGCAAATGCTGCGAACACTAACTGCTCCTTCCCTTTGCCACAAACTTTATTTCTGATTCTTTTTGAAATTTCAGCTTCCACAGCACCCCCTCCTACCAATATCGCCGGATTCTCGAAGACCTCTTTTAACACCAAAATTGCATCGCGTACCGCCCTTTCTGCCTCGTCAAGAATGTTTTGGGTGGCTCCCCGGAGAAGAACAGTTATGGCCAGCGGATTTTTGCAATTCTCAACAATTATTGTTCTCTCTTCTCCAAATTCTCTCTCCCTAACAACACCCGCGGTTCCTAAATCCTCTGAAAGTAGATCGTTAATATCCGCAACTACTTGGGCTCCGGCTGCTGAGGCAATCTTTTGAATTCTAGTTTTTTCCACCCACTCAGCAGCAAGAATTCCCACGCTGGCCAAATGGTATTGAACCATGTCGTCTATGCCCTTTTCTGAGAAAACCACGTTCACTCCCAATTGGGTTAACTTATTGACCATTTGTCTAAGTATGGTTTCTTCTTCTTGCAGAAAGTCTCTTATCTGATCTGGCTTTTTCACTATGATTTTGGTGTCAAATTCGGTTTTTTCAATTTCCAGAGGGCAGCTTAGAACAGCTATCTTTGCATTTTCAACTTTTCTGGGCATTCCCCTGTGGGCTACCTCTTTGTTTACTATTATACCCCTAACCAATTCGCTATCTGTAACCACGCCTCCCAACTTTTTCTCCACAGCGATCTTTTTAGCATCAAAAACAGTTTTCTCGCCTGTCTTTCTTGTAATCTGCGAGACTGCATCGACTACTATTCCAGAAAGATGCTCACACTCTTCATGGGTAAATTTACCAGCTATGGAGTTGATTGCTACTTTTTTCAAAATTTCCTTTTCAGCTGTGTTGATGGGAATTGCTATCTCTTCAAGAATTTTCAAGGTTTCTGTAAGGGCCAAAGAATAGCCCCTAATTATGGTTGTAGGGTGAACGCCCATGTTAACTAATTTTTCCGCTCCGCCCAGCAATTCACTCGCCAAGATGGCGATGGTCTTTGTCCCATCTCCAAATTCCAAGTCCTGTGTTTTAACCGCATCCTTTAGGATTTTAACTGCAGGGTGGCTTCCCCCTACTCTTTCCAAAATTGTAAATCCATCCCTCGTCACAGTGGCCTCCCCCTTTTCATTTACAATAAGTTTACTCAGACCAGTGGGTCCAAATGAACTCTTTATGAAATCTTCTATGGTTCTCACTATGCTAGCATTTTCCCGTAGGGTCGACCATTTTTCAGAAAAATCAGAAGAGAATCCTTCTTCCAGCATTTTTAATCCCTTTTGGAAGGCTGCATTTTTTGAAACAATTTTCAAATTACGATATATCAAACCTATATCACATAAGCTAATTTATTGTTAGCCCTTTTCGTCATATTTCATTACTTAAGGTTTCATTTTTCTCTAAGGGCGCTTCTGATTTAGGATAAATGTGAAAACCTTTTTCCGCCATCTAAAAATAGGTTCACGGGGCGCACATTTTTCTACTATCTTCCTGTTTTATGCTTGGAGTTTTAAATAAAAGCTTGGTAAAAATTATAAGCCAAAATAAACAAAAAATTAGTATAATACCCTCCTTTGTCAAGACAGAGGATCCGTGTTTAATGTTAAAATTGGTGTCTCTACACTAGGAGCCTGTAAATAGATGAATTACGGTTGGTTCGAAAAGGGAGGAATGTGGTTTGTATGTTTTTGAAAAGGAACAGAAAGTTTGGAGCATTAATGGTGTAAAAATAGGTGGTCCGCCAGGGGCCCATCCCACAGTTTTGATTGGAAGCATCTTCTACGATAAGCACAAAATTGTCTCCGATCGACAGAAGGGAGTATTCGACAAGAAAAAGGCAGAAGAGTTAATCAACAAGCAGGATGAGATGGCTGAGAAAACCGGCAACCCCTGCATAGTGGATATTGTGGGTGACACTGCTGAGGCTCTCATAAAGCAAATTGACTTTGTAGCTTCAGTTACTAACGCCCCGTTTTTAGTGGACAGTACCATTGCAGCCTCGCGGCTGGAAGCAATTAAGCACGCTGTTGAAGTGGGTCTTGGTGAGAGAGCCATTTACAACTCCATAGATGTGCACTCCAAGGAAGATGAGCTTAAAGCCCTTAGGGAAATCGGTGTAAAGTCTAGCATGTTGCTAGTATTTAGTCCCCAAGCATTGCTGCCTGAAGGTAGAATAGAATTGCTAAAAGGTTCAGGCCAGGAAAAGGGGCTAATTCAGAAGGCCCAGGAAGCAGGAATCCCGAACATGCTTGTGGATACTGCAGTTCTGGATGTTGTGAGCATATCCTTCGCCGCCCAAACCATATACTCTGTGAAGAAAGAGTTTGGTCTCCCCGCCGGCTGCGGTCCTTCCAATGCGATTACCGCTTGGAAAAAAATTAAGAAGGACTTTCCACCAGAATCCTACAAGGCATGCCTATCCGGCTCCGTGCTAGTAACTGTAATGATGGGAGCTGACTTCGCCCTATACGGACCAATTGAAGAGGCTACATCGGTTTTCCCCGCCTGCGCCATGGTTGATGGTCTTATCGCATACTACAACAAAAGAAAGTACAAGATACGACCAGAATCTCCAACACATCCCTTAACCAAAATATTCTAAGATGATAGTATCCTTAAAAGACGAGGTGTTTAATGTGGGCAAAATTGCTGTTTTGCTTTTTACTACGCCTTTGCAGTTTCAGAATTCGGACACTGCGATTGAGTTTATAAAAGCGGCTGTTGAGAAGGGCCACGAGGTTACTGTAATAGGTCTGGGAGATGGCGTTTATAATGCTGTGAAACATTTTATTGTGCAGGATATGCCTTCTCCCGTTGGCAAATTCAAGGAGCTTGGTGAAAGGGGAGTGAAGTTTGTTAACTGCTTTCCTTGCTGTACTGCCCGTGGATTAAAACCGGAAACAGACTTTATTCCCACTGCCACTATAGAAAGCACCACTACTGTCCTCGAAATCATAAAGGAGGCCGACCGGTTCTTCGCCATCACAATATAGGGAGGAATTGTGAGATGAGAATATTGTTCATAATTAGGAAGCCTCCATTCGGCTGGATTCACATTGTTGAGGCTCTCAGATTGGCAGCTGCAGGGGGCTCCCTTGCAATTCCAGTTACTCTCCTTTTCATTGATGATGGTATTTATTGTCCCATGAAGAACCAGTTTCCAAAGGTTATCGGATATTCAGCCATAGACAGATTTCTGAGAATGTTGCAGAACTTCGAGTCTAAATTATACGTAGTTAGGGAGTCCATGGAAGAGAGAGGACTAACCATGGAGGACTTGAACCCCGCCCTGAATATTGAAAGTGTGGCTTTAAGCGATGTTGCAAAAATCGTTGCGCAACACGACATCGCTACGACTTTCTGAGGTGGCTAAACATGGCGACGCTCATACTAATATCCAAATCCCCCTACATAACGAAGGATAATTTGTACGCCCTTGAAACCTCCCTGAATTTGAGGAAGATGAACGAAGAAGTGGGGGTGCTACTAATTCAGGACGCGGTGCTCAGCGGCATCCAGGGGCAGAAGGGACAAGTAGAAGAACTTTTAAGAAAAAACCTCGAAGTAGGCGTAAACATCTATGCGTTGAAACCCGATGTCCAAGCTAGAGGAATTTCAGAGGAGAGAATGATAAAAGGCATACAGCTTGTAGACTACGGGGGATGGGTCGACCTCACAATGGAGAAATACCATAAAATTGTAAGTTGGACTTAAATTATCATAGAAGAAAACCAAGCAAAACACCTCGAGTAGCCACCAATCCCAGGCTATCAGAAGCGGAAATAAAGTCTGGCCGCTATTTATCTGAATTTACTAGTGAGTAAAGCTTGCTCCATCGCTCTGTTTACTTATCTCCCTTTTTCAATAGATGGAATTACTCTTAACCACCGTCCTTCCGACTATTAATGCAAAAAGGAAAAATAGGTGAGTATAAAAGGTGAAAGACAAAGAAACACAAGTCTAGGAGTTCGAATAAAAATCCGCCGCAGTACCGGGTGGAGTAGAGGTTGGAAGCTGTGATTAGAATTCCAAGGGACGTTGCCAATCTTTTTAATGATCCGGAAACAGTTAAGGTTTTGGTGACTTTGAACCAGCAGAATGTTCCCCACTGTGTGCCTATAAGCTCCCTCTCAATCCCGTCTCCAGATATAATTGCCTTCGCTGTAATCATGGCTGACGAAACCCACAGAAACTTACTGAACAATCCAGATAAAGTGGTGACTGCCACTGCTGTAAAGGGGTTCCAGAGTTACCAGATAAAGGCGAAACCCCAAGAATATGTGACCGAAGGGGTGGCCTTTGATGCCTTCAGGCAAAGATTCGGAAGCATCATTATGGGTTCGGGACTCGAAATAAAAGGGGTATGGATCTTAAAACCCTTAGAGATCTACGACCAATCAATTGGTTCCAATGCGGGAAAGAGAATAGTATAAATATTGCACATTATTTTCGAGTATTCTAGGCGATAAGGATTTGGAAGTTGGAGGCTTTGTCGGGTAGGAATACATCTCCAATATTTAAGCCCGCGTATAGGCAGGAACGCGACTTTAATGTAAAGGTTCTCAAAAGTAACATTATGGTAGCCAGCATAGTCTCCCATATTATAAGGAACACGATAGGGCCCTACAGTGTGAGCAAAGCAATCCTCAAAAAGGATGGAGAGGTTTTGATAACTGGTGACGCTTTCAGCATATTAAAGACTCTTAAGGTGGAGCACCCTATAGCCAAGATTCTGATTGGTATGGCGAAGGCTCAGGATGCTATTGTGGGAGACGGTGTTGCTACCGCAGTAATTTTGGCAGGTGAACTACTTAAAAAGGCAGAAATCCTGATTGACCAAGGACTACTGCCATCAAATATCCTAAAAGGGTACGATTTGGCGTTGAAAAGGGCGGTTCAAAGATTAGAAGAAATCGCCATTCCCATAAATCCTGATGATGAGGAAATTTTGAGAAGGCTGGCTTGTACCGCTCTAAACACAAAGGTTATCAGTTCCCCCGAAACAATAGAAGGATTAAGTAGTATAGCCCTCAAATTAGCTAAACTTGCCTGTGAAAATGGGGTTGAAACAAAGTTAAACCTTGAGGATATAAAAATTGTTAAAAAGAGAGGAGGCTTCCTGGGAGATTCCAAGGTCGTGGACGGCTATGTTATAGAAGATAGAGAAATAGTTCATCCAGATATGCCTAGGAGAGTTGAGAACGCAAACATTGCTCTGGTGAGAAGCTTGGAATTGAAAGAAATAACTGGGAGCTGGTGGGAAGCAGCGGGAAAAAATATGGAGATCCAAATTGAAGAATTAGAAGCACATGAAGCCTTTCTTGAGGAGAGGAGAAATTTAGTTAAACAAATGGTGAGCAAACTGGCTCTGCATGGAGTCAATGTGGTTCTTGTAAATAGGGGTATAGACGAAATAACTGAACACTACCTTGCAAGAGCCGGAATTTTAGCCGTTAAACGCGTTTTCCTCCAAGATATGAATAGAATCAGCAGGTTGACTGGAGCGCACATAATATCTGACTTGATGAGTGACTACCTGACAGCTGACCGGTTGGGACAAGCCAAGTTGGTGGAGGAATGGAGACCCTCCGAAAAAGAAAACTACATCCTGATTACTGGATGTCCAGGTTGGGGGGCTTCAAGCGTTATCATGAGAGGTGGGAACCAGTACGCTCTGGAAGAAGCTGAAAGAGGTCTCCACGATGCTCTTCAAGTTGTAAGGAATATTAGGGAGGATCCTCGCATTATTCCTGGTGGAGGGGCTTCAGAGATGGAACTTTCCAAATGCCTGAAGGACTATGCACAGACATTTAGTGGGAAGGAACAGCTGGCTATTTTGGCCTATTCCGAAGCTCTGCGAATAGTACCTCAAACTTTGGCTGACAATGCGGGACTAGACCCGCTTCGTGCCTTGGCGGATCTTAGGATGAAACACAGTGAAGGGATGGTTTGGGCAGGATTAAATGTGAACCAAGGCGAAGTTGAAGATATGGAAAAAGTGGGAATCCTTGAGCCAATAAAGGTGAAGGTTCACGCTTTAAACGCTGCTACAGATGTTGCCCGAATTGTTCTGCGAATTGACGAAGTAATACCCTCCAGGGGATTCAAGAAGGAAGAGGAACCCAAGCCTGAAACGGAAAAAAAGGCAGTAGATGCACTAAAAAAAGTTTACGAATTGGAACTGTGAAAAGAAAAAAGCAATTTGGAGCTTACCTATGTTTTTCTTCTAAGTATTTCTTTACGGAGGGATATCTTTCAAGGTGTCTGTATGGTATGACTGTGGATTTTACGAATTCTCTTTGAAAGTTAGGTTCCGCCATTAGTTCCACGTATCTTATCCATCGGGACAATCTTTGCGCGGTTTTTCGGACTTCCCTTGATAGTAGGGCCATTTTAGCCCCTGCAAGAGCAGTGTTTCCCGCAAAGGTAATTTTTTCGGTGGGAACATCGGGGATCAGGCCTAGAAACTTTGCACTCTCAGGATCAATGTAGTTTCCAAAGGCACCAGCTATGAAAACCTTGTCTATGTCTTCCTCTGCCACCGCCTTCTTCTCCATGAGAATCGCGCAGCCAGTGTGTATGGCTGCTTTAGCCAACTGTACCTCTTCAATGTCTTTCAGGGAGACAGTTATATTTTTTCCAATCGCTGTTTCCTCGCTCCAGGCAATTACAAATTCCGGCTTTCCCTCCACCCTAATCATCCTTGCAGTTTCTAAATCGTTGAACTTCCCCCTCTCTGATATGATTCCACACTTAAACATTTCAGCCACAGCATCAATTATTCCCGAACCACATATCCCCACCGGTTTCGCCTCATCTATTGTTACATATTTGACTTCAAACGTTTTGGGATCGATTTTTACTCGTTCAATGGCCCCCGACACTGCTTTCATGCCGTGTTGTATGTGTACTCCTTCAAAAGCGGGACCTGCAGCACAGGAACAGGAAACAATGTCTTCCCTATTGCCCACAAAAACTTCACCGTTGGTTCCCACATCTACTAGTAAACACATCTCTTGCATTTCGTGAATGTTGGTTGCTAACACGTCGCCAACAGCATCTGCACCCACGTATCCCGCAATATTGGGTAAAGCGTAAACACTTGCTCTAGGATTAGCGTTTATACCTAGTTCTTGGGCCTTCACCACAACTGGGCCTTTTACTCCCGGAACATAGGGTGCCAAGTGTAAATATTTTGTTTGAATACCCAGAAACAGGCTGAACATGGCGGTGTTGCCAACAATCGTCAACTCATAGATTTCACTTGGGCTGACTCCCGCCTCTCCGCAAGCAGTCTGGACTATTTTATTAATGCCCTCCACTGCCAGAACTTGTAGTCTCCTTCTCTTTTCGGGGCTCTCCTCAGCATAGGAGATCCGAGACAAAATGTCCTCCCCAAAGGCAATCTGAGGATTTTCCAAGGAGCCAAAACCCACAACCTCGCCACTATTTAGGTCAACCAAATACCCCACAATTTTGGAAGTGCCAATATCCACCGCAAACCCAAAACTCCTCGACGTGGTGTCCCCCGGCTCCAAATCTATTACCCTACGATCATTTAGCAGGGTAACTGTTAAGTTCCAATTTCCAACCCTAACCGTGTCGGGAATATTTTTAACCAGCTCGTACTCCCACTCTAAATCTTGGAGGCCGCACACTTTTTCCAGATGGGTTAAGATGTTTAAATCATCTGCAACGGGATTTTGTAGAGTAGGCTTTTCCAATACTAAATTTACTTTTCTAACATTGGGATCCAGTTTTACTGGCTGTTCCATTCCCCAAATTTGCATTCTCCGAACGCTCAGTCGGCTTTCACTGGGAATAAACACTAGGGAATTCGCACGAATTGTGGTCATGCAAGCCAACCGATACCCTCTACCTATTTCTTGAGGTGTCAAGTGTTTCCTCTCAATTTCAGTAACTTCACTCAAGTTGTGCTGTTCCTCGACTATGATTCTGCATTTTCCACATTTTCCCTTCCCTCCACACTCAGAACGTATTCCAACCCCTACCTCCTTTGCCAGATCCAGAATAGTGGATTCACTATGTGCTGTGAGTTTCTTGCCCTCTGGCTCAAACCGCACCACAAATCCCTTCAAAAAGAATGCCTCCATAACAAACCATAATTGAGTCTAATATTGAACCAAATTAGCCTTATTTATAAATTGAGTACCCCAAAATTAATAATTGTGCTTAGAATATCCAATATCTTAAAATATATGTTTTTAAATCCATATTTCGCAGATTCTGCGGGACTATTTGGATAATTATTTTCCTCTTGAGGTATTTCGGCGATATTGTTGCGGTTTTCACCTGCTAGGCATAGCTGTTCCCTCAAAAATCTTAAGCGAATGAGGGAAGGCTCCACAACCCCACCAAAGGATTCCCAAATCCGAGAAAAATGAGTTTAAACTCAGTTCATAGGTACTCCGTTTTGAGGAGGGTCTAAATTGAGTTTAAAGAAGGAGAAAGACATCGAATCTTTGGAGGAAAGAACCGAAAAAATTGTAATTGATAGAGTTATAGTGAAGGAGGCTGCAGCAGAAACAGAATTATTAGAAATCATTAATAAGGTTGCTTTGGCTGTGGCTAAGCTGACCTCTGTTCTGGGGAAAGAACGGGTTACTACAGATCCTACGATTCTCAAACATTACAGCAGAGATCTTTACATACCTGTAAAGAAAGCAGCCTTTGAATCCGTATCTTCCACCGGCATCCTAGTTCTACCTGCAACTGATGAGGAGGTGGCAGAATGCCTTAGAATCGCTAATGATTACGATATACCTGTGACCACCGTTACTTCAGGTGCTAAAGCGGCGTTTAATACCACCCCCTCGATACACAGTGCAATGATAATGGATTTACGGTTAATGGGAAGGAAAATATCAAAGCCTGCTGATATTCCGCCATTAATTCTTCGATTTATTCTTGAGCGTTGGTCGGAACTCCTTGAACCCTTCAAGCATAGGTTCGTGGAAGCAGGTCTGGTTGGAGCGAGCTTCACGGAGAAATCAGTCGACGCGCCTTTTCACAGGGTAAACTACTATTTCGACCAGGACGGCGCTCTGAAGTTCGACTTTGAATCTGACGAAGATACGGGAAAAACCATAATAACCTATAAAGACTTTGAAACTGGCTTCCGCTCACTTGAGGACAAAAACTTTGACTCAATGAAGGCTTTCTTAGAGGGACATTTCAAGATAGAGCCCTCACCAGAGGAAGCCCTAAAAATGGCACCGATGATGCCAGATATGATTGAGGCTCATAAAAAAGCCGTATTTGACGCAGAAAAAAAGTTTAATATAGAACTGCCAAAGTATTGAAAAGATAAATCCTTACAAAATTTAAACATGAACTATTCAATTTGCCTTTTCTCATCTATTAACGTATCTCCATTTTTTGTGTTAATTTCATTTTTTGTAACTAGGTGAATTTTTATGAGAATTGGCTAAAAAGACATAAATATATTCATGTGGAGCGTACAAAATAATTAATTGAGTGATGAATATTTAAAACAAGTTCTTGAAGGGATAAGGTTTGACTAAGATGATTGTTGCACTGGGTGGAGATGGAATCGGGCCTGAAGTGGTCGATGCTGCAGTTCAAGTTTTGGAAAGTATGGGTTTGGATATAGAGATACAAAAGCCCTTGTGTGGAGAAGCGGCGGTAAAAAAGTTTGGAACGCCTTTTCCGAAGGAGGCCATGGAGTTAACAAATGAGTCTGACGCAATACTCTTCGGGGCAACTGAGCAAGCCAGCGTTTTTATTCTAGCTTATCTAAGATGGGGACTTGACACCTATGCCAACCTGAGACCCATAAAGTATTATGAAGGCGTGCCGACCCCCATAAAGGATCCTGAGGGAATAGATTTTCTTATAGTTAGGGAGAATTCTGAGGGCCTCTATCCTGGAAGGGAGGGGGACCTGTCGCTACTTGCAGAGAAGCTTCCGGACTATAGAGACCGCTTGGGAAAATCTTTTGCAGACTACGGGCCGGGAAAATTCGCCATAAGAGTTTTCACCAATAAGGGATGTCAAAGAATAGCAAAGTTTGCCTGCGAAAAGGCGAGAGAGCGGAAAGCTAAAGGATTTCAGGGAAAGGTGACCTGCGTCACAAAGTCAAATGTACTCAGAGAAAGCTGTGGACTGTTTCAAAAAACCTGTGAAGAAGTGATTAAGAACTACCCCGAGTTGAAATACGAACACTTCTACGTTGACGACATGGCCAGGAGAATAATTAGATTCCCCAAGGACATGGACGTCATCGTCACCTCAAACATGTTCGGAGATATCCTCTCAGACCTGGCAGCTGAACTAATGGGCGGATTGGGCATGGCCCCCAGCGCATGCATAGGCGATAAATACGCCTACTTTGAACCAGTACACGGCTCCGCTCCAGACATAGCGGGAAAGGGTATCGCGAATCCCACCGCAAGCATTCTGTCCTCTGTCATGATGCTTGACTATTTGGGTATGAAGGATAAAGCCGAAGAGTTGGAAAACGCAGTGAAGGCGGTCTATAAAGAGGGGAAAGTTCTGACTCCTGATATGGGAGGAAAAGCAAAAACCACAGATTTCACACGAGCAATCATTGAGAAGTTAAAATGAGTTTGGGAGGATCCAATTTGGGTATGACTTTGGCTGAGAAGATTCTGGCAAGGGCTTCTGGTAAAGAAATTGTTAGGCCAGGGGAATATGTTACTGCAGATATTGATTTGGCTATGGCCCATGAGGGGTTTGCGGCTGTTTATTTGGGATTGCTTGGTGCGGGAATAAATAGTGTGTGGAACCCCGATAAGATTGTAGTTGTGCTAGACCATGCGGTGCCGGCTCCAAATGTAAGATACGCTGGAGTGCACAAAATGGTTCGCGATGCGGTGAAGAATCTGGGCATAAAAAATTTTTATGATGTGAAGGCGGGAGTCTGCCACCAGGTCCTCCAAGAAAAAGGTCACGTTCTTCCCGGCATGCTCATAGTGGGCACAGATTCTCACACCACCACATATGGGGCCTTAACCGCCGCTGGAACTGGGATAGGCTTCACTGAAATGTCCTACGTATTCGCCACTGGAAAACTATGGTTCAGAGTTCCAGAAACCATAAAATTCGAAATCTCGGGGAAACTGCCCTACAACGTGATGTCAAAAGACATAATCCTCTACCTCCTAGGCCAATATTCTGCGGAGGCCGCCCAATACAAGTCTGTGGAATTTGCCGGGAGTCTTTCTAGGGAGTTGAGCATCTCCAGCCGCATGACCATGAGTAATATGGCTTTGGAGATGGGGGCAAAATTCGCCTTCTTTGAAACAGACCAAAAAACCATCGACTACCTTAAAAATAAAACTAGGAAGCCCATTCAAAATCTGAGAGCAGATAAGGAGGCCCAATATGAGAGGGTATACGTGGAGGATGTCACAGAGTTGGAGCCTCAGGTTGCAGCTCCCTATACTGTTGATAACGTGAAGCCCATTTCAGAAGTTGTGGGCATTCCGGTTAACCAGGCGCTTCTGGGGTCGTGTACCAATGGTAGACTGGAAGACCTTGAGATTGCCGCTAAGATTCTTGAGGGGAAGAAGGTTCACCCTGACACCAGACTGATTGTGACACCTGCGTCCACAGAAGTTTACAGAGAAGCAGTGAAAAGGGGGATTATTGAAACTATAATTGATGCTGGAGGAATTGTGTGCAATCCCAGTTGTGGGGCTTGTTTCGGAGCTAACATGGGACTGCTGGCTGCGGGTGAGGTTTGCATCGCCTCTATCAATAGAAACTTTAGAGGAAGAATGGGAGACCCAGAATCCAAAGTTTACCTAGCATCGCCAGCCACAGTGGCGGCTTCAGCGATTGAGGGAAAAATAGCGGACCCAAGAAAATATTGAGGAGATGAAAAATAAATGAATGTGATAAAGGGAAAGGTTTGGAAGTTTGGAGACAATATTGATACCGACATAATATCTCCATCCAAATACATGGAGGCCCCTATGGATGAGCAAGTGAAACACGTCATGGAAGCAATAAATCCAAAATTTCCCCAAGAGGTGAAACCGGGAGATGTCATAGTTGCGGGAAGAAACTTTGGCTGTGGCTCAAGTAGGGAAACAGCACCAGACCTGATAAAGAGACTGGGAATAGCAGCAGTTGTTGCTGAGTCCTTTGCCCGAATATTTTTCCGAAACTCGGTAGCCATCGGTCTACCCATACTAGTATGCCCCAAAGTCTCGGAAGCATTCAACGAGGGAGACATCCTAGAACTGGACTTGGAAAAAGCCATCGTTAAAAATACAAACAAAAACATCACACTAGAGGGAATCCCCCTATCTCCAGACATGCTCAAAGTATTAAAAAAGGGAGGAATACAACCACTTCTAAAAGAGATGGCGAAAACCCAAAAATAAACTACTAAATAAAGTAGATAATGAATTGGCACTTTTCAAAATCTGTTTAGTGTAAAGATAATACGGAGCCTGCTGAGGATCCCTCATTATGGGAAGTATTATAGGTGACTAGCTACAATATCAACTATGTCTAGGATTTTCAGGTTGTTTCCTTGATGCGTTTTTAAGGCGTCTATAAACCCACTCTCACATGCTGGACACGCTGTTACCAACACTGATGCGCCTGTGGATTGAGCTTCTTTTATTCTTTCTTCAGATGTTTTTTGCCAGAATTCGGGAAAAGCCGCTTTAACTCCTCCGCCAACGCCGCAGCACCAAGAGTTCTCCTTATTTCTTGGCATCTCAACCAGCCTTAATCCCTCAATTGATTTCAATATTTGGCGGGGCTGGTCGTAGATACCACTATATCGCCCAAGATGGCAGGGATCATGATATGTCACCCGTATTTCTTCCCCTTTACTTTTTCGGCCCCTTAGAGGTATTTTTCCCTCATTTAGTAGAGTGTATATGAATTCTGATGCTGTGAGGCATTCAAAATTTGGTTCGACGCCAAGTATCTTAGGATACTCGTATTTGAATGCTCTATAGCAAGCGGGGCAAGTGAAAAGTACTTCTTGCACTCCTGCCGAGTTAACTTTTTCAAACGCTTCCTTCACATATTCGGTGATTAGGTTTTCCTGCCCGGTTTTAATCAATACATGTGCGCAGCAAGGCTCATCTTGGAGAACTTTGAATTTTGTTTTCGTTTCCGTTAAAATTTTGATCATGTTGGCAGTGTGCGATGATAGGTTATCAGAGTAGGCTGGGACACACCCCACAAAATATAGTAAAGGTGCACTGTTTGACAACTGGTGGGGTTTTACAAGCTCTAGGATGCGCTCATTTCTCTTATTCTTGGGTTTACCTTGAGGGTTGCCGCATTTTAACACGTTTTCAAGCAGAATTATATGCTCTGGCGGTGGACCTGCTTTATTATTAACTAGTTCTTTTCGAACCTCTTTAAATACGCTCAAAGGACTTTTTCCCGTTAAATTTTTACACTTGTAATCACATGCGCCACATAATGTACAGGAATAAAACTTCTCAACAATTTCGTCCATATTTAAAGTGAATTCTACATTATTGTACATGCCTATCAATG
>JAHAWU010000225.1 GCA_018383815.1 Candidatus Jordarchaeia archaeon
GAGACCGCCTACTCTACTTTCAAGAGAGCTTTTCCCATCCCTCTGCGGAGGCAGATAAGGCTGCGCAGGAAGCTTGAAGCCTTCGCAAGGGCCTGTGACTATAACCTGAAGAGACTCTGCTACCTGAGATACTTAGAGGAAATACAAGTTAGAGAGGAATGGAATGCATGAATTATGTCCCAAAGCCGCTTATGTCTATTCCTTTTAATGTTTTTTCCATGTCTTCTAATAGGGTTATGGGGGTGCAGTGGATGGAGCCCGTGATTAGTATGTCGTGAATCTTGTCTCCCTTCTTCAAGGCTACAACGCGGATAAGCGGGCCTCCTGGAATTTTTACTGCCTTCATGGTTCTCTTAACATTGGAGGGTATATCTCCAAAACGCTTCTCTTCGCTTTTAGCTAGTAACCAGTCCTCTGAGGTAAGCTTCTCAGTGTACTTATTGGCTACCTGTGATTCTATCTCGGTTTCGTCCATGGGCTCAAGTTCCACCCCAAACATCTTCGCAAAGGCCTCATTATAAAGGTCTCTTACCTCTCTCACAGAGACCTCCCTATCTGTGAACATTTCTATCCAGCCTATTCTCTCTCTGATGCTCTTCGCCTCTTTATCGGCAAATTTTTCTGGAGGTGGTGGAATTGCTTTCTCCATCTTTTCCAATTTCGGCTTTTTCACTTGTGGACCATGGGCTGCGATCCATACCTTACCTCCAACAATATTATGAGTGTGTCCACCGATTTTCCGTTTATTGACTTCTAAATCATTAAGGGGTCTATAGTAGGCGGGTATTCCTAGCTTCTTTTTCATTTCATCAGCAATGAAGGAGATTGTTATGCGGTACTGTTCTTCAAGGGAACCTGGATAATCTGGCACATCATCCCATCTGACTATAAAGCCCGGCAAGAAGTAGCCGGCGTCTGCCCAGAATGGGGAGCCCCCAAATTCCACCCGGATCATGTCAATGTCATTTCTCTTGCAGTATTCATAATCCATGTCTTTATAGGGGTCCGAATAATAGTATACGAAAACAGCGTTTCTCTCGGGATACACCGAGAAGATGGTGTTTGGGATTTCGGGCATCATGGTCATTAAGTTCGCACTTGCGTACCCATATACCACCGCTTTAGGCATCCTCCAGTCTCTCTCAATTAGCCTCCACTTTTTAACTTTGGAATTAAACATGTTAATTCTTCCTTTAAATCTTAAAACTCTAGTCCCTATTTTTTCGTAGGAATTATTATTTAAATTTTTGTGAATGTGGTGTTGGCGCAATGTAATGTGTATGTATTTTTTGTTTTGGGGTGTGTAATTTTTGTTGTGGGTCCTGTTTTTGGGGAGGCTTACTTAAGCCTCCTTTTCCATTTTTGAGCCCTAAAATGTTTTTTTTGGGGAAAATTTTTACATACCCCACAAAATCAAAAATACATACTTACTACTTTGCGCCTGTGGTGTTTCGGGAAACTTGTCATCTTTAAAGTGAGAGTTTTTGATGGAACTTTTAACAAGATTTAAAAATAAGTAGAGGTAGGCATAACGCATGCCTACTTGGTTCACCATCGCCAAAAATGAGTATCGGTTGATCACTTCTGGTATACGCAGGTTTAGACCATTTGTTATACCGCTTCTAATCATGGTTCCAATTGTTGCATTCCTAGTCGTAATACAGGCGGGAAGCATTATTCATTTTAATAATAATTCCGTGGAGCTCTTAAGATACCTTTTGGGAGTCCCTGAAACAATTATACCTTCACTGTATCCGCAGATTGATGTGACTCTCGTGGTTGGCCAGTTTATTTCTCTTCTTAGTTTCTTCTTCCCTGTCATTGGGGGTTTAGCGAATGTTCTTCGAGAAATTGGCTCAGAGAACATGGATATCCTCTACTCCAGTCCAGTAAAACCCAAAGACATATTCTTTGGAGGAATCCTAGTCAACCTGTTTCCTGTACCGATTTTTCTCTCATTTTTCAGCATAGCCACCCTGCCTGTTATAATTGAGTATGGGTATCCCGGCCCCCTATTTCCCATCTCCGTGGCTTTAACGGTAGTCGTGCTATATACCAGCGGGCTGTGGATAGGATTGCTTATGTCTGCTTATTTAAAATTGAGAAGCCAGAGTTCTCCAAAGTACAGAGATTTGGCAAAGGCAGTAATCATTATCACAGCAATCATAATTGGTTTGGCCTTCTTTATTCTGTCAAGCTCCCAAACGGCAACCCTCAACATGTGGTATTCACCCACAACTTGGACCTCAAACATAATTTATTACTCCGTGGCGGGAACCAATCTAACCCTAATTAAGTATCTTGGAACATTTTATTACCCAGTTTTACTCACTCCTGATGTTTTAACCAGCTTAACCCTGCTTCTAACATTTTTGGGAATGGTTTTTCTGATAGGGCTACTGCTTGTTCGCAGAATTAGGCAACTTGACCTCATCGGAGAGGGAATAGTGACCATAAAGGGTGAGGGAAAGATTTACAGGTATCTGCGAAAAATTATGCCCACCAAGGTTGGCAGATTGACAGTTATCCAGTTAAAAGAATTCTTCCGAGACCCCCAGAGCCTAACCAGAATTATAACCGTCTTTGTCTTCCCAATAATACTGTACTTCTTGGCAGTAACCAAACTAGTTTCAAGCTTCTACTCAAGTACTGACCCCATAAGCCTCCTAATCTCGCCAGGCACAGCTTTCCTCTTCATTATAATGGTGAGTACCATGATTGGACAAATCGAAGCCTCGCAAATGACGGTAAAAGGGAAACTCCTACTATTAACCTATAAGAAGGCTCCCCAAGGCATCAGAATGCTGGTTCTCTCCAAGTTTGGCGAAATGCTCATACTAGGATTACCCCTGGGCTTGATTTCGGGAATAATCCTCCAGATAATTTTAGGAAGCCAGAGTCCAGGCATTCATATAGTGGTTCCAGTGATGCTCTTTATGGTGATTATAAGCTGTGCAGTAGCTTTAGGAACGTACAGTGCGCGACCAGTTCTACGAGAAGAGAGTGGAGGACACTTGCTAAACTCAACCCTAATCGGAGGCACAGTGACACTAATAGGGGGACTAATGTTACTATTCGCAGTCTATCCCTGGGTGCTAAACGTAATAAGTTCCTATTCCACTCTGGGAGGCATACTGCAAATCTTTCCAAACATTACTAATCTGCTTCTGTCAATATTCTCAGTGTACCCCACAATCCCGAAGGAAATTGGAATTATAATAGCACTCACAATAGGAATCCTTGCATCCCATTCTTCACTTCACTTTGGAATACTAAAAATGACCAGATACGATTAACAATTCCCGGAACAAGAGTTAGAGGCTTATCCCCCGCCAACTATTCCTGTAGAAACGCTTCTAAAAAGTATATAATTTCAAAAATCGCATAGAACTCATAAAAAAACTTACATAAGCTCCGCTTCTTAGACAAACCAACATACGCTGAAAGCGTTTCAGATAAAGTATGAAAAAGTTTTTCGTCGTAAATAATGAAAA